>JBBRGH010000355.1:0-3773 GCA_038240915.1 Gemmatimonadales bacterium
TGCTCGCGCCCGGTGGCACGGCGTTCATCGGCCAGGGCGGCAAGTGGCAGCCGATCAAGAAGCCGATCGCCAAGGCGATGGGCACCTGGCCGCACCAGAATGGCGACGCCGCCAACAACCCCGTCTCGAACGACGAGCTGCTCGCGCCCGTCAATACCATCCGCTTTCTCGACGGCATCGGCCGCGGCGGTGGGGGAATGGGCGGCGTGAGTGGCATCCCGGTGGTCGGCAGCGGCGTGATCGTCTCCGACGATCCGCGCGGCTACGTCGCCGGGGCCGACGGCGAGTCCTCGAGCAGCCAGCGCCTCGTCTGCCGCGACGCCCACAGCGGCATCGTGAAATGGAGTGTGCCCGTCCAATATCGGCGCTGCTTCCTCGCGATCGACGGGCGCTTTCTCGTCTCCGCCTACCAGGTCGCGGGCACGAGCGGCGCGGCGCAAATCTACGACATTCTTACCGGCGAGCTGCTGCAATCCATCGAGCTGGGCGGCGAAAAAATCAGCTCGTGGAGCGTGCATGGCGTGGCTCAGGGGGGCGTCGCGTATCTCAGCATGGCGGGCGAGTTGCTCGCGTGCGAACTCGCCACCGGGAAAATCCTCTGGCGGCACAAGGCAGAGGGCTTCGACAGTTATTTCTCACCCTCGCTCACACCTGATGGCAAGCGCCTCATCGTGGTCGAGACCGCCGATCGGCGCACCGGGATCAACGCCCGCTGGCCATGGTCCAGCATCCACGCGCTGGTCGCTTACGATCCCGCCACGGGGCGCGAGCTGTGGCGTAATGAGGCGCTGCGCGGGGAGTTCACGCTGCACGTTCCGGTCACCAACCGTTTTGGATTCGTCGCCGCGCCCTGGGGCATCGGCAGCCACTACGAGGGCACCCCGCGGGCGGGGGGCGTGCGGGAGAAGCTGCCCCGCGGCCATGGCGTCTTCGATGTCACGACGGGCGAGATTTTGTGGAAAAAGGACAAGGCCGACGACGACGGCGCGACCGGGAACATTTGGGCGCAGGTCTCCTTTTTCCACGGGGACGAGGTCTTTCTTTGTCAGTCAAGCAGCTTCGTCGCGTGGGACGCCGCAACGGGCAAGCTCACGCGCAGCGTGACGACGCCCGTCACCAACCAGCGCTGCGTCCGCACGCGGGCAAGCGGGAAATATCTCATCACCGGCTTCGGCACGTTCCTCGACTTCGCCACCGGCAAGATGACCGACCAGAACATCACCCGCGCCGCCTGCGCCGTCGGCCCCACACCCGGCTACGCCAGCATCTACAGCGGGCCGAACGGCTGCGGCTGCTTCGCCCAGGTGCGCGGCTTCGGCGCCTTCGCCGCCGCGCCGCCCGTGAACGTGCTGCCGGATGCGCAGCGGCTCGAGACCCTCAACCTCCCCGCGCAGCCTGGCGGCCCCGTCGTCGCGCCCGCGGAAGTCGAGCGCATCACGTTGAAAGGAAAAGATGGCAAGGAGGGCAAAACATTCCGCGCCGTCGTCAGCACGCCGCAAACGGTGCGCAACAGTTGGACCAACAACGAATACGCGCCATTTCCCGAGACCGAGCCGGTGAAGGCGGGCGATCTCGAGCTGGTCGCCGTCGTCAGCGAGCATCGGCTCGAGGCGCGCCGCGCGGGCCAGGTCGTCTGGTCGCTCACCGCCGATGCCCGCATCAGCTCGCTGCCGCTGGTGCATGAGGGCCGGGTATTCCTCCCCGCCCACGACGGCTATGTCTATGCCTGCGATCTCGCCACCGGGAAGCTGCTCTGGCGCGCGCTCGTCGCGCCGAACCACCGTGAGATGGTCGCCTTTGGCCAGATCGAGTCGAACTGGCCCGTGCGCGATCTCGCCTTCTTCGAGGGCGCCATCTGCGCCGCCGCCGGTCGCCACCCCGAGATCGATGGCGGCATCCACCTCGCCGGGCTTGACCCCGCGACCGGGCAGGCCCGCTGGCGGGAGGTCGAGGCTTTTGATTCCGCCGGGACGTGGATCGACGCCGGGGAGAAGCGGAAGATTCGGCACATCAACGGCGTCACCAACGGCGGCTTCGAGGTGAAGGACGGCAAGCTGCTGCTTAACGGTCTCGACTGGGTCCACGGCGGCGGCAACAAGATACCCCGCGTCAATCCGCTGCCGATCACGCTCGGCCAGCGCTCCGCTCCATCCCCAACTCAGAAGTAAAATCGCACTCTTATGAAAACCACATCACTCCTCGCCATCGGCCTCACCGCCCTTCTCAACTCCACGCTCCCCATCCTGCCCGCAGGCGCTGCCACCGAACCCGCCCCCATGTTCGCGGATCGCGTCGTTTCCTTCCACGGGGGGCCGCGCAAAGACATCATCGAGCTGGCGGCCAAGCTGGGGTTCAACGAGGCGCAGTTTCAGTTGGAGCTGGGAAACGTCGCGCTGCTCAAGGGTTTCGCCAAGCGCGAGGAGAAAGAGGGGTATGTGAAATTCTGCCACGACCACGGCATGAAGGTGAGCCTGTGGATCCACGAGCTGGAGGATCTCCCGAAGGACATCGGCCCGATCACGCTGGAAAACGAGGCGCTCTGGAAACTGCTCGACGAGCGCTACGCCTGGGTGCTGGGGAAACTGCTCCCGGACATCGACAAGCTGGTGCTGACCGTGGTCGAGAGCAAAATCCGCATCACCGATGCCGCGCTCATGCGGAAGCTGGTGGAAGTCATCAACGGGCAGTGCCGGAAGCACAAAAAGGAGCTGGTCGTGCGGACCTTCGTCTGGCACCCGGAGGAATATGCCGGGGTGATGGCCGCCGTAAAGGGACTGCCGGAGGACATCTCGGTCATGACCAAAATCGTGCCGCAGGATTGGCAGATGCGCGGGATTTTCGACGCGGCTCTCGGCGCGGTGGGCGACCGCAAGCAGTTGGCAGAATTCGATTTGTTCGGTGAATATTTCAAAAAAGAGAAACTGGCCAACTGCTTCCCCGGGCTGCTGGAAAAGCAGATGCGCTACGCGGCGACCAAGGGCGTCGATGGCGTCTGTGCCCGCGTGGACCGTGCACCAGGGCGCGCGATGGACAATCCGCAGGAGGCGAATATGTGGGTGATGGGGATGCTCGCCTCGGGCAAGGCGAAGACGGCAGAGGAAGCGATGCGGGCCTGGGCGCACAAGACCTTCGGAGATGCGGCGGGTGACGAAATGGCCGCCTTGCTCAGCGAGACGGGCGACGTGGTTGCGGAGGCGTTGAGCGTGGACACGTTCACCTTCGGCGACGGGCGGAACCCCCCTCCCGCCAGGATCGACCCGAAGAAAGCCGATGAGAAAAAGGCCAACGCGTTTCACTCGAACTGGTCGAATTTCCGCTGGGACCCGGCCTACCGCCCGGCCTACGAAGCTGCGCGGGATGGCGCGGAATCCACCATCGCCGCGGAGGATGCAGGCACCCGCAAGAGCGTCGCCGCGGCCCAGGATGCCTTGGACCGGCTCAATACTCTGAAGCCGAAACTCACTCCCGAGGCCTACGAATTCTACCGCGGCAAGCTGGAAACGAACCTCCTGTTTGCCCAGACCATGGGCGAGATGCAGCTCGCCTATCTCAAGCGGCGGCACATCGAACTAAACCCCGGCACCGACTTGGCGAAGAAATATGCCCAAGAGATCGACGCCCATGTCACCCGCCTGCGGGAGCTGGCGAAGGGGGGGCGCAAATACGATGTGAAGTGGGGCCGAGGGCGTCAGGGCGGCACCACGCAGATCCTCGACGTGGAGGATTGGCTGAAAAGATTCGGCGTCGCCGAGGCTCCCTGATGCGTCCCCAGC
>JBBRGH010000356.1:0-3770 GCA_038240915.1 Gemmatimonadales bacterium
GGAGGGATGCGACAGGCTTTCCACCACGGTGAGCGGCGTGCCCGGAGGCACCGCCTCCGAGAAGATCCGCTCGGCCGTGCCGCCGTTAGTCTCCCGCCACGCGCCGCCGCCCTTGACGGCCCAGTAGAGCAGCTCGAGCGCCGGAGCCAGCACCACGCCGAAGACCGGTTCGCCGTCGTCGATCAGGGCCACGTTGACCGTGAATTCGGCTCGGCGCTTGATGAACTCCTTGGTCCCGTCGAGCGGATCCACCAGCCAGAAGCGGCGCCAGTCACGGCGCTGCTCGAACGCGGCCGACTCGGCCTCTTCGGAGACCACCGGAGTCTTCGGGTCGAGCCGATGCAGACCCTGCACCAGAATGTCGTGCGCGACCTCGTCGGCCAGGGTGACCGGGCTGCGATCGTCCTTCTCGCGGACGCCCGCATCCTCGGCGCCGCCGTAGTAGCGCATGGTGGCCCGGCCCGCCTCGCGGGTCAGCGCGATCACGCTCGCACGGAGCTCGGGGGTCACCATGGGCGGAAGATGATCCCCTTGTCCTGCAGGTGGGCCTTGAGCTGGTCGACCGACTCGGGTACCGCGCCTCCGGGCAGGTGCAGATCCACGGCCAGATCGGTGGTGATGGTGTCGCCGGCCCAGATGGTTTCGATCCAGTCCGGCTGGACCGCGGTCTTGATGACCTCGAGATCGTCCTGGGTGAGCTCGGCGGCAGCCACGACCAGGATCATGCCGGCGTCGAGCATCAGGTTGGCCACCTCGGCCAGGCGGCGCATGTGCTCCAGCCGGTTCTCGGGTTTGCGCTCGATGTCGGCGTCCACGCCGTAGAGCACGCTGCCGATGCCGAGGAAGTAGACCACCTTGCCGTCCTCGAACAGCTTGCCCTCGAGCGCCTTGGCGACCCCCTTGCGGTCGGTGTCGTGCTCGCCCGTGACCAGGATGAGGGCGGCCTTCTGGTTGTACTTCTCGGCCCGCCGCTCGGGCTGGATGATGCTGGGCTCCCACTTGTAGTTCCGGAGGAGCACCCGGTCGCGCACACCGGCCTGACGGTCAGGCAGGGCCTCCCGCACGATCCCGCCGCCGCGGATCTCGAAATCGTCCACGATGACGAAGCGGCTGGTGGTCGGGATGTCGGTCGCCAGGTCGCAGGCGATGGCGCGATCGAGCTTGAGGATGCACTCGGCGACGTCATGCCGCTGGACGGCCACCTTCTGGTCGGCACTGTCGAGCGTGGAGGCATCCAGGACCCGGAGTACCTCCTCGATCCGGGCCGTGACGCGGGCCGTGCCCAGCTTGAGGAGATACTCCTTCCGCTTGACCATCGGCTCCTTGCCGAGCCAGAAGAGACTCACCCGGAGCCGGGTGCTCACCTGCGGCCGCGGCTCGCGCTCCAGCGTCGCCACCTCGCCCCGGGTGATGTAGATCTGCTCCTGCAGGGTGAAGCCGGTGGCCATACCCGCTTCCACCTGCTCCTGCGCCTCCTGATTGAACCCCTCGATGCTCTTGACCCGGCTCTTCTTGCCCGAGGGGAAGAAGATCACCTGGTCGCCGACCCTCATCGTGCCCGCGTCCACGGTGCCCGAGACGATCCGGCGGTCGTCGCCCTGCTTGGTGAACTTGTAGACGTCCTGCACCGGCATCCGAAACGGCTGCTTGACCGGCGCGGGCTCGCTGTGAAAGGCATCCAGCGCACCCAGCACGGTCGGGCCGTCGTACCAGGGCAGGTTGGGCGACCGGTCGGCGATGTTGTCGCCCCCGCGGCCCGAGACGGGGATGAAGCCCGACGGCCGGATCCCGACCTGGTCGAGAAAGGCACCGTATTCCTTCACGATCCGGTCGTAGACCGCGCGGTCCCAGTTCACCAGGTCCATCTTGTTCACCACCACGGCCAGCTGCCGGATCCCGAGCATCGAGACCATGTAGCCGTGCCGCCGGGAATTCTCCTGCACTCCTTCGGCCGCATCGATCACCAGCAGGGCAGCCTCAGCGCGGGCGGCCCCGGTGATCATGTTCTTGAGGAACTCGATGTGCCCGGGGGCGTCGAGGATCAGGTAGGGGCGCACGCTGCTCTTGAAGAACACCCGGGCGGCGTCGATGGTGATGCCCTGCGCCTGCTCGTCCTTGAGCGCGTCGAGCAGGAAGGCGTACTCGAACGGCTTGGAGTTGAGTTCGCACTGGGCCCGGATCTGCTCGAGCTTGCCCTCGGGCAGCGAGTGGGTGTCGGCCAGGAGCCGGCCGATCACCGTGCTCTTGCCGTGGTCGACGTGGCCGACGATCACAATGTTCATCCGCTGGGTGCCCGCCGGGGCGTTCACGCGCGGTTCGGGGGGAGCGATGGAAGACGCCATGCTGGTGATACCTGCCTCCATGGTTGCCCAAGGGCCGGCGGCTGCGGCGAGTCCTGCCACAGTCTCTGCGCCACTAGTGGAGCCCACCCGGCCGAGGCTCGGCCGGGGGGCGCCATGTCCCGGGGAGATCGCTGCGTCGGGGCCGGCGGAGGCTACTGCTCCTCCGCCGCGTAATCGTAGGGATAGTAGTAGTCGCCTTCCTTGGCGACCTGGCCGCCTGGATCGTTCAGCACGGTGCCGACTACCCGCGCGCCGACGTTGGACAGGTGCTGGCAGGCGCGCTGGGCCGCGTTGCGGTCGGTGGCCCCGGCCCGAACCACCAGGAGCACGCCGTCGGTGAGCGAGGCGACGATCCCGGCGTCGGCGGTGGCGAGCACCGGCGGCGTGTCGAGCACGATCATATCGAACTGCTCGCGGAGCTCCTGCAGCAGGACCCGCATGCGAGTGCCGCTGAGGAGGTTGGCCGCGTTCGACGGCAGCGCGCCGCAGGTGAGGACGAAGAGGCCAGCGATGGCCGTCTCGCGGATGGCCTGCGGCGGCGGGGTGCCCGGCTTCGCGTTGGTGGTGAGCATCTCCATCAAGCCGGGCGCGCGGGGCACGCGGAACATGCCGTGGACCCGGGGACGCCGGATGTCGCAGTCCACCAGCAGCACGCGGAGCCCGTCGTAGGCCAGGGTCACGGCCAGGTTGGCGGCCGTGAGCGTCTTGCCTTCACCCGGGGTGGCGCTGGTGACGACCAGAGTCTTGAGGCCTTCGCCGCCATCCGACCAGATGAGGCTGGTCCGCAGGTTGCGGAACGCCTCGATCCCGATGGAGAAGGTCTGGGTACCCGACATCGGCGAGCCGGCGTCGCCCTTGGGTTTCCCGCCGCCGAGCAGGCCGCGCAGGCGGCCGCGCCCATCGGACGAGCCGCCGGTGATGCGCGGGATCACGGCCAGACCGGGCAGGTGGAGCACGGCCTCCAGATCCTCGGGCCGCCGGATCGAGGTGTTGAGCGCCTCGAGGAGGTAGGCCAGCATCAGCCCGACCACCAGACCGAGGACCAGGCCCAGGGCCAGCTTCACCGCCGACGCGGTGAGCACGGGCGCGTAGGGGAGGTCGGCCAGGTCGACCACATCCACGTCGCCTTCCTCGACGGCCTCGGCCATCCGGGCCTGCTGATAGTTCTTGCGGATGTCATCGCCCAGCCCGGCCAGCGCATCCACCCGCCGATTCAGCCGCATCTCCTCCTCGGCCATGGCGGGCAGCACTTCGATCGAGGCCCCGCTCTGCTTTCGGAGCGCGCCGAGGGCGTCGAAGCGGGCGTCGTAGGTGCGAAGCTGACTGGTGACGGCGTCTTCCAGCCTCTGCGTCGTCGAGGCAGCCAGGCCCTTGAGCTGAATCACGTCCGGGTTGTTGGGCGAGGCGCGCCAGGGACCCGTGGTCATC
>JBBRGH010000357.1:0-3764 GCA_038240915.1 Gemmatimonadales bacterium
GCCCCGGAGTGCCGCCCGGGCGGCCGACAGCGCGCGCTCGACCCCGTCGGCCGGCACGTCCAGATGGAAAACCGCCCGCGCCAGGGTGGGTCCGAGCACGGTGAAACGGACCCCGAATCGCTCGGTCCGCCGACCGAACTCCTCGCCCGTGAGGCCGGTGCCGCGCACGTCGAAGATGACGATGTTGGTGTCCACCCGGTCGGCGTCCACCGCGAAGCCCGGGATCTCCGCCAGCCCGCGGGCCAGCTGGCGCGCCCGCTCGTGGTCCTGCGCCAGCCGGTCCACGTGGTGGTCGAGCGCGTGGAGACCAGCGGCCGCGATGATTCCCGCCTGTCGCATCGCGCCGCCGAAGCGCTGCTTGAACACCCAGGCCTCCTCGATGAACGCCCGCGACCCGGCCAGCACGGCGCCGACCGGGGCGCCCAGGCCCTTGGTCAGGTCGAGCCAGACGCTGTCGAACGGCCGGGCGAACGCCTTGGCGGGCGTGCCGCTGGCGACCACCGCGTTCATCAGCCGGGCCCCGTCCATGTGGCAGGCCAGTCCCGCGGCAAGGCCCGCGGCGCAGACCTCCTCGATCTGGGCCAACGGCCAGCAGACGCCACCCACGATGTTGGCGGTTTGTTCGACCGAAAGCACCCGGGTCCGCGGCATGTAGTGCACCCGCGGCCGGACCGCCTGCCGCACCTGCTCGGCCGTGTAGAGACCGCGCGCGCCCGGGAGCGGCCGCATCACGGCGCCGACCAGGGCCGCCGGCCCGCCGGCTTCGTAGAGCAGCGGGTGGGCCAATTCATGCAGCAGGATCTCGTCACCGGGGCGGCAGTGCACCGCGAAGGCGACCTGGTTGCACATCGTGCCGGACGGCAGGAACAACGCGGCCTCGTGACCCAGCAGCTCCGCCACCCGCTCCTGCAGGCGGTTGACGGTCGGATCCTCGCGGTTCTGCTCGTCGCCCACCTCGGCCTCGGCCATCGCCCGGCGCATGGCCGGCGTGGGCCGGGTGACCGTGTCGCTGAAGAGGTCCACCGCGATGGCCGTCACGCTACCACTCCATCAACTCGAGCCGCCTGGCGCTGAGCCGGAGGGGGACGATCGTCGCCACCAGACAGATGCCCACCACGATCAGGCCGGCGAGGGCCAGCTGGGGCGTCAGGTGCAGCTGGTCACCCCGCTGCCAGGCGCGGAGCTGCTCGGTGACGGGGAAGGCCTCGATCATGATCACGACCGCCAGCAGGCAGAGGCTCGACATCATATAGGCGATGCCGCCGAAGCTGGTGGGAATCTGCGCCGCGTTCTCGGTCCCGAACTGGGGGTAGAAGACGCCGAAGGTGAGGGCGAGCGCGCTGGCGGCGAGGGTGTAGAGCACGATCGTCGCCAGGCTCACGGTCATCATGAACGGGCTCACCTGGAGCATGGCGTTGGTCAGCACCGTGATGGCGACGGCCAGAATCAGCAGCGGGACGGTGCCCATCCAGTACTTGCTCCAGAGCATCGCCCGCGGATCGAGCGGGCTGGAGCGGAGCAGCCACATCTGGCGGCCCTCGAGGGAGATGCCGGGAAAGACGAAGCGGGCCGCCACGGCGGAGAGCACGAAGCCGGCCAGGCCGAGGTTGAGGAAGGAGATGATGGTGACCAAGGCGAAGGGCACCCGCTCGCCCGAGTGGATCGGCAGCGACTTGATGTTGAAGAGGTAGATCATCAGCAGGACCGCGAGCAGGATCAGCTGGCTCCACTGGGTGTTGTCCCGGAAGAAGAGCCGCATGTCCTTGAACAGGAACTCCCGCTTCTGGGGCGGCAGCCAGCCCAGCACCGAGGCGGCGGGGCCGCGGAGCACCCGGCGGACCTTGCGCGCGGCGCCTTCCTGCGCCTTCGAGTAGCCCACCAGGAAGAGGCGTCGGTGCACCTCGGCCCCGACCGCCAGGGCCACCCCGGCCGCGGCCCAGAGCTTCACGATCGGCCACGGATCCGACACCCGGGTGAGCCAGTTCATGATCATTTCGGCCGCCCACTCGCTCGGCAGCCAGGGGCTGGTGGGCGTCTTCAGCACCGTGAGGTAGTCCACGAAGTTGCGGAAGCCCTCGGGCCGGGCCAGCTGCTCCGGGCGGATGAAGCGCAGCGTCATGACCACGGCCGCCACCGCGCCCAGCCCCACCAGGCCCAGCAGCTCGCGGGTGCGGCGGGCGGGGAAGACGTTCACCAGCAGCATGGTGAAGATGGTGCCGGCGATGGCCGGCAGGGCGAGGTAGGGCACCACCGCGGCGAACGCCACGAAGGGGAACAGCGGCCCGCCCGAGAAGACCACCCCGTAGGCGGTGAGAATCGGCAGCGCCAGGAGGCCGACCATCCAGGACGAGTGCACCGCGGTCTCGCCCAGCTTCGCGAGGTAGAGCCGGAAGCCGCCGATCGGCGCCCCCACCAGCAGGTCGAGGTCGCGGGCCAGGAAGAAGGTGGAGAGGGCCGTGATGATGTTCGACAGCAGCAGGATGGAGAGGAACGCCAGCAGGATAGCGCTCAGCACCTTGCCGGCCAGCAGACCGCCGATCTCCTGCACGTTCCGGATGTAGCTGAGCACCCGCCAGGCCACCCCGAACACCGCCGACCAGAAGCCGATGCCCGTGAGCGTCAGGATCACGAACTTGGCCCGCGACTTCCGCTCCTGCCGCACCCGGGCCAGCACGCCCCGGCGCTTGGGCGTGAGGATGGTCCAGATGCCCGGCTGGTTCCGGGCGGCGGTGCTCACGCGTCGAGCACGGTGTCGAGTCGGAGCGTCTGGAAGCCGCCGGTCAGCTTGAGGAAGAGATCCTCCAGGCCCATGCCTTCGGAGGAGGTCTGCTGGCGCAGCTCCTCCATGGTGCCCTGGGCCGCGATCTTGCCCCGATACACGATGGCGATCCGGTCGCACATCACCTCGGCGACCTCCATCGTGTGGGTGCTCATCAGCACCGTGCCGCCGCGGCTGACGAACTCGCGGAACAGGTCCTTGAGCAGCCGGGCGCCCTTGGGGTCGAGCCCCACCATCGGCTCGTCCACCACGATGACCTCGGGCCGGTGGACCAGGGCGCCGGCGATGATCAGCTTCTGCCGCATCCCGTGGCTGTAGGTCTCGGTCAGCTCGCCTTTCCAGGGGGCCAGCTCGAACATCGCCATCAGCTCGTCGATCCGGCGCTCGACCGCGTCGCCCTGCTCGCCATAGAGCGCGGCGGCGAAGCGGAGGAACTCGCCGCCGGTGAGCTTGTCGTAGACGAAGGGGCGGTCCGGGATATAGCCCAGCCGCGCCTTGGCCTCGAGCGGCCGGGCCTGGATGTCGATCCCGCCGATCGTGACCGTGCCGCTGGTCGGGCGGAGGATGCCGGCGATCATCCGGATCGTCGTCGTCTTCCCGGCGCCGTTGGGACCGAGCAGGCCGAACAGCTCGCCCCGGGGCACGTCCAGGTCGATCCCGTCGACCGCGGTGAACTTGTCGTAGCGCTTGGTGAGCTGGTGCAACCGGATCACGACTTCCTCCGCACGATAGCCTCCACGGCGTCGCGCTCGGCTGGCGCGTCGACCACGATCCGGAGCTCGGCCGGCTCGCGCCGCCCCTCCGGCCCCGGAAACGTTTCTACCAGCAGCTCCGCCGAGGCTTCGAGCGTGAGCTGGCCGTTCGCGGTGCCGACCAGGGGCGCCGCCACCCGGACGAGCCCCCAGTCACCGGCCCGCTGCCAGGCCGAGACCAGCGCCCGCCGGATTCTGTCCGCGTCCGCGGCTCCGCGCTCGTCCACCACGAT
>JBBRGH010000358.1:0-3745 GCA_038240915.1 Gemmatimonadales bacterium
ACCTCGCCGAGGGCGTCGAGCGGCAGCCAGCCGTTGGGTCCCACGATCGGCACCCGGGCGGTGGCGCCGCTCTGGAAGCGCACGCTGTCGGGCAGGCGGACCCGGATCGGCACCAGCCGGTCGGCCTCGCGCGCCACGCCGGCGTCGGCGCCGAACAGCGCGGCGCGGGCCTGGCTCTGCACCTCGACGGCCGTGAGACCCAGCCGGGCCACCCGGGCGGGGTCGAGCGCCACCCGCCGCACCGGGTCGGCGCCCTGCACGCCGTCGAACAGGTCGACCAGACCGGGCGTGGGCTCGACCGCCTTGGCGATCGCCCGGGCGGCCCTCTCGGCGGCGGCCTGGTCCCGGCTGAAGAGCTTGAGCTCGACCGGTTCGGGTGCCCCGGCCAGGTCGCCGATCACATCCTGCATCAGCTGGACGAACTCCACCCGCACGGCCGGTGTCCGCGACTCGGCCGCGAGGCGGACCCGGTCCATGACCTGGTACACCGAGGGGCGCTGGCTGCGCGGCTTGAGCAGCACTGTGAAATCGCCCCGGTTGGGCGAGGTGGCGGCGAAACCGAGCTCGCTCCCGGTGCGCCGGGTGAAGGCCTGCACCGCCGGATCGTGGAGCAGGATGTCTTCCAGCAGCCGGACCTGGCGGTCCGTCTCCGACAGTGCGGCGCCGGCCGGGGTCCAGTAGTCGAGGATGAACCCGCCCTCGTCCATCTCGGGAAGAAAGCCGGTGCCGATGACCCGACCGACGCCGAGCCCGAGCAGGAGAAGTCCCGCGGCCACCCCGACCGCGACCATTCGGTGTCCCAGCATCCAGCCGATGGCGCGGCCATAGCGGTCCTCGAGCGGCGCCAGGTCGAGCCGCGGGATCCAGCGCCGGGCGGCGCCGGCGTCGTGCCGCCGCGCGCGCCCCGCGCCGCGGGCCACGACCGCCGGAATCAGGGTCACCGCCAGCGCGAGCGAGAGCAGCACCGCCACCGCCAGGGCGATCGCGAACGAGCGGAAGAACTCGCCCACCACGCCGGTGAGGAGACCGAGCGGCGCAAACACCACCACGGTGGTGAGGGTGGAGGCGGCCACCGGGCCCACGATCTCGTCGGTGCCCCGGCGGACCACCTCCCCCGGCGGCTCGTCCGGATGCAGCGCCAGCCGCCGCTCGATGTTCTCCACCACCACGACCGCGTCATCGATGATGATCCCGATGGCGACCGCCAGCCCGCCCAGGCTCATCAGGTTGAGCGAGTCGCCGGCCAGCGCCACGCCCAGCAGCGTGATCGCGACGGTGAGCGGCAGCGAGAGCGCGGCCGCGGCGGTGGTGCGCCATTCGCCGAGGAAGAGCAGCAGTACCAGCACCGCCAGGGCGCCGCCCACCAGCATGGCGTCCCGGACGCTGGCGATCGAGTCGCGCACCAGCGCGCCCTGGTCGTAGACCGACTCCAGGCGCACGCCGGCCGGGAGCAGGGGGCGGAGAGAGTCCATGGCGGCGCTCACCGCCGATCGCAACCTCAGCATGTTGCCGCTCGGCTGGCGCGAGATGTTGACCAGGGCGGCGGGCCGGCCGTTGCCGGCGACGATCTGGAACAGGTCCTCAGCACCGTAGCCGACCGAGCCCAGGTCGGACACCCGGACCAGTCGGTCGCCGCTCTGCTGCACCACGACGCGGCCGACCGACTCCGGCGTGTTGGTGAGCCCGGAGACGATGATGGCGTACTGCCGATAGTCGCGATCGGTCCGGCCGGCCGCCTCGGCCCGGTCGGTCGCCTCGATCGCGCGGGCCACCTGGTCGACGGCGACGCGGTTGGCCACCAGCCGGGCCGGGTCGAGCTGCACGGTGATCTCCCGTACCCGCCCGCCCTGGACCTCGATCCCCCCGACATCCGGCAGGCCGGCCAGGCGCGGACGAATGGTGAAGTCGCCCAGGTCGCGGAGGGCGAGCGGATCGGCGCCGGTGAGCTCGTACTGCAGCATCGGGAAGACCGACGGCGTGAGCCGCTCGGCGCTGAGCTCGAGCCCGTCGGGCAGGGTGCCGCGGAGCGACGCCAGACGTCCCTGCACCTGGCTCAGGGCGAACTCCATGTCGGCGGTGGGGCGGAAATCGAGGCTGACTTCGGCGGACCCGCGGACGGTGAGGGTGCGAACGCGGCGGAGGCCGAGGATGCCGCTCAGGGCCTCCTCCAGCGGGCGGGTGACGGCCACGGTCATCTCGTCCGCCTCGAAGGTGCCGCCGCGGGCCAGCACCACGATGCGGGGGTAGGTGACCTCCGGGTAGATCCCCGCCGGCAGCGTGAACATCGCCCAGAGGCCGCCGAGCGTCAGGAGTGCGACGGCGAGGTAGACGGCGGCCTGATGCCGCAGCACCGCCCCGGTGAGCTTCACCGGGCGGGAACAACGTGCATGCCGTCCTGCAGGCCGAAGGCGCCCGCGGTGACGACCCGGTCGCCGGCGTGGACGGGACCGCTCACTTCGGTGCGGCCCCCATCGGAGGCGCCCCGCACCACGGCCCGCTGGCGGGCGAGCGAGTCGGTCCCCACGACGAACACCACGCTGCTGTCGCCCACCAGCACCAGCGCCGAATCGGGGGCGACCAGCACGTCCCGCCGCACGCCGAGACGGATGCGGGCTGACGCGGTGGCTCCCGGATGAAGCCGGGCGGCCGGGTTGCCGACCCGGATGACGGCCTCGCCGGCGTTGGTGAGCGAATCCACGTCGGGTGCGAGCGCCGCTACCCGCGCCGACAGCCAGCCCGTATCGCCGTCCTGGCGCACCAGAGCCAACTGCCCGGTGCGGAGCCGGGAGAGCAAAGCCGCCGGCACCGGCACGGCCAGATCGAGCGTATCGGTGGCGACGACCTCCACCAGCGCCCGCCCGGCGTCCACCCGTTCGCCCGCCTGCACCAGCACCTCCTGCACCCGGCCCGCAATCGGCGTGGCTACCCGGGTCCGGCCAAGGAGGTTCTGCGCCGCGGTGGCCGCGGCCGTGGCTTGGTGCGCCGCGGCCGCCGCTTCCTCCGCCTGTCGCGCCGAGGTGACGCCATCGGCCAGGAGTTGCTGCTGCCGCGCCGCCTCCCGCTCAGCCTGCCCGGCGGCGGCCGCCTGCCGCGCCGCGTCCGCCGTCAGCTCCGGGACCTCGAGCTGGACGGCCACGCTTCCCCGGCTCAGCCGACCTCCGATTCGGGCGTGCACCGCGTGGACCACCCCGGCCGCGGGTGCGGCGAGCGTGGCGGAGCCGCCGGGCCGCGGCCCCAGCCGCCCCGTGAGCGAGAGCGTCTCGACGATCGAGTCCCGGGTGATGGTGCCGAGTTCGACCGGCACCTGCGCGGGCGCGGCCTGCTCGTCGCCCGGCGCGGGGTCGCCGCCGCAGGCGGCCAGCAGCAGGAGGAGCAGCCAGGGCGGCGGATGCGTCATTCGGCCCGTCCGGTGAGCGCGTACCAATCGGCCAGCGCCTCCTGGAAGGCAAGTTGGTCCTGCAGCGTGGTGAGAAGCACGTCCCGCTCGGCCCGGAGCGCGTCGAGCACGGGGAGAATGCCGGTCTCGCCGGCCTGATAGGCGCGGAGGGCCCGGCCGCGGAGCGCGGCGGCTGCGGGAGCGAGGTGGTCGCGGTCGTCCCGGGCACGCGCCGCGCTCTCCTCCAGGTGAATGCGGGCCTGCTGGGTCTGCCTGGTCGCGTCCAGCCGCGCTTCGCGGGCGGCCACGGCAGCCGCCGCGGCGTGGGCGCGGGCTTCGGCGGCCTGGCCGCCGCCCCGGTTCCAGAGA
>JBBRGH010000359.1:0-3743 GCA_038240915.1 Gemmatimonadales bacterium
CATGACCGCACCAGGCTCGGGCACGAAGACCGCCTCGGGGTACTGGGCAAACAGATCGGCCGGCTCGAGGTAGGGCGTGGCTCCGTCTCGCAGCAACCGGTTGCACCCGGCCGAGACCGGGCTGGTGATCGGTCCTGGCACGGCCATGACCTCGCGGCCCTGGTCGAGCGCGGTCCCGGCCGTGATCAGGGCGCCCGAGCCGGGCGCCGCCTCCACCACCATCGTGGCCCGGGCAAGGCCGCTGATGAGTCGATTCCGCCGCGGAAAGCTCCCCGCGTGGGGCCGTTCGCCCGGCGGGAACTCCGTCAGCAGCAGTCCCCGCTCGGTCACCCGCTGGTAGAGCCTCCGGTTGGCCGCCGGGTAGATGACGCCGAGCCCGTTGCCGAGCACGCCGATCGTGGTTCCGCCGGCATCGAGCGCGGCGGCGTGGGTCACGGCATCGAGTCCGCGGGCCATTCCGCTCACCACCACCAGCTCCGCCCGGGCCGCCATGGCGGCGACCGAGCGGGCCACCGTTTCGCCGTACGCGGTGTGGTCCCGGCTGCCCACGATGGCCACGGCCGCACGCTCGAGCAGAGCAACGTTGCCCAGGGCGAACAGGATGGGCGGCGGGTCGGGGATATGGCGGAGGAGGATCGGGAACCCGGTCTCATCCGGCAGCAGGATGCGGGCCCCGAGGCGCTCCACCGCTTCCGCCAGGCGGCGGCCGGCGGCGAGCGATGTCTGCTTGATGGCCGTGGCGCAGGCGGGGGTGATGCCGGGCAAGGCGCATAAAAACGCGAACGGCGCCGAATGGGCGCCGAGGGAGGTGTGGCAGGCTTCGAGCAGGGTGTGGAGGCGGACGGGTCCGAGGCCGGGGACCTGCGTCAGCGCCAGGTAGGCGTCGCGTTCGTCACTCATCTATTCATCGTCCATGAACTCCCAGTAGCCGGGCACGTCGGCCAGCTCCTCCTCAGGGGTGAGCGCGCCGGCCTCCTGCTTGGCCTGCTCGACGAACTTCCACAGGAATTCCTTCAACTCCTCGAGCCCGGTGCCGGCCGCGCTGGAGACGGCCAGCACGCCGGCCGCGTCGGGCGCGTGGAGAACGGGCAGTGCGTCGCCCGGCGGAAGCAGATCCCGCTTGCTGAGCAGAACCAGGTGTGGCGTGCCGGCAAGGGTCTCGCTGTAACGGCGGACCTCGTCCCGGAGGCCCTCGTAGGTGGCCTGGGGATCCGGGCTGTCGAGCGGCACCAGGAACGCGAGGACCCGGGTGCGCTCGACGTGTTGCAGAAACTTGAGGCCGAGGCCCTTGCCGGCGTGAGCGCCCTCGATGATGCCCGGGATGTCGGCCAGCACGAAAGTCCGGTGCCCCGACAGCTGGACCACGCCGAGGTTGGGCTCGAGTGTGGTGAAGGGGTAGTCGGCGATCTTGGGCCGCGCCGCCGAGAGCACCGACAGCAGCGTGCTCTTGCCGGCGTTGGGCTCACCCACCAGGCCGACGTCCGCAATCAGCTTGAGCACAAGCTCGAGCTGCCGCTCCTGTCCCTCCTCGCCCGGCTCCCACTCGCGTGGCGCCTGGTGCGTTGGCGTGGCGAACCGCGCATTGCCCCGGCCACCCCGTCCTCCCCGCGCGACCAGAAGCGTGTCCCCTTCCCGCAGCACTTCCCCGATCAGCTCGCCCGAGGCGGCATCGCGGATGATGGTGCCCGGCGGGACCGGGAGATGGAGATCGTCGGTGGAGGCACCGGTCTTGGTCTTCCCTTTGCCGTGCTCCGCCCGCTCGGCCTTCCACACGGTGCGATAGCGGTAGTCGAGCAGGGTGGCGAGGTTGGCCTCCGCGCGGACGTAGACGCTGCCGCCGTGTCCGCCATCGCCGCCGTCGGGCCCGCCCTTGGGCTTGTACTTGAACCGGGCGAAGGAGCTGGCCCCCGACCCGCCCGTTCCCGCCACCACCTGAACCACCGCGCGATCGATGAACATCAGTTGCCCGGCGACCACCCATCGCGCACCGACCGCCACAGCTCCTTGATTTTCTTCCACTGGTCGAAGGACAGCAGCGGGTTGACGATCGAGAGCACACCCTCGATCTGCCCGAAGGAGGCCCCGGCGTTGAGCGCGCCCCGGAGGTGCGAGTGGAGCTGCTTCGGCGCCTCCAGCACCGCCGTCTGGGCCACGGTGCACAGTTCGCGCCGCATGAGGTCGAGCCCGGGACGGCCGAGCGTGCGGCCGTAACCCTCCGTGATCATCCAGGAGTCGATGGCCGGGTGCAGCATCAGGACGCTTTCCCGGAGCTTGCGGTAGTTCTCGCCGTACACCGTGCCGCAGACCTCCTCGCCGCGCCGGGTCCACTCGGCGACCTGGCCGTAGTCCTGCCCCTCGTCCGCCTTGGGGGCCGGCAGTCCGCTGAACTTGCGCCAGACACCGAAGGCGATGAGCGCCCGCGGGTACCCCACCATGAGCACCGACTGCAGCAGCAGCTCCTCGACCCACTGGGCCGGCACCTGCGACGAGCGAAGCGGCCCCACGCGCTCCCGGAGCTCCGGCTCGTAGCCCTGGGCGATGGCGGCGGCAAAGCGCACCAGGTCGCGGGTTTGGGGGTCGAGGTTGTCCTGTTTCGCCATCAATCCTACCTCGGGTGAAGGGAGGACCCGAACCGGATCGCCGCCGGGCTCAGTCATGAAAACGCAAGGAGCTGGGCATGGGCAGAAGATAGCGACGGCATCAGCCTCCGGATACCTTACGGGCCGATGCCACCATCCTTCCGCGCCCTCAGCGTCGCCGCCGTCCTCGCCGGCGCGCTGGCCCCGCCGCGCGTCCACGCGCAGGCGTCGCCCTACCTGCCGCTCGACGACCCCCGCCTGCCGCTGATCGAGCACCTGATCGACCGGGGCGACATCGAGGATCCCTCGCCCCAGGTCCGCCCGTTCCGCCGAACCGACGCCCTCCGGGTGCTGGCCGAGGCCGATACTGCGGCACCCAACGCCCGCGGACCGGCCGCCATCATCCGCGCCCTCCACGCCGCCTTCGAGGAGCTTCCGGGAGAACAGACCTGGCGGGTGGCGGCCCGGGCCGGCGGCCAGGCCTATAGCCATATCCGGCGCGACGTCCTCCACCCGCTCGGCCCCGACGGTGTCCGCCCGTACGCGGAGTTCACCGGGGAGGCCGTGATCGGGCCGTTCGCGCTCGTCACCCGCCCCGCCGCCGAGCCGCGGATCGTGGACGATCCCGAATGGCCGGGTCGGAAGGACCTGCAGCTGGCCTGGCGCTTCCCGGAGGCCTACGTCAGCGCCCAGTTCAAGTACGGACGGGTCTTCTATGGCCAGATGGAGCGGAACTGGGGCCCGGTGGGACTGCCGGGGATCGGCCTCAGCAACTACGGCTATCCCGACGTGGAGGCCGGCTTCCTGATCGGCACCCGTTCGCTCGAGCTCGAGGCCGTGGCCCGCTCGCTGAAGGACGGGCAGGACAGCCTCGGCACTCAGGTCCACCGCTATCATTTCGCCCACCGGGCCAGCGCCCGCCTGAGCGACCGGTTCCGGCTGGGCCTGTGGGAGACGGTGGTGCTCTCCGGGATCGACCGCCAGTTCGACGGCCGCTACCGCAACCCGCTCAGCCTGCTCCTGCTGGCCAACCAGTACGGGCTCGGTGCCGACGGCAACGTGCTGTTCGGTCTCGACGCCCACTGGCGGGTGCACGGGCGGACCACCGTCGAGGCCCAGCTCGGCATCGACGATCTGCAGTACGAGAACACCTCCGGCGCGAGC
>JBBRGH010000360.1:0-3739 GCA_038240915.1 Gemmatimonadales bacterium
TCTCGCAGACCACGGACGAAGAGGTGCGGGCGGTCTTGCGCCGGTTCGCGACCAGGACGCTGGACGGGCAGGTGCACCATGCCGGCCGCGCCTGATCGCCGCGCCCTCGAGGCGATTCGGTCGGCCGCCCACCCGCTGCTCGGCGGACCCGAGGACTTCGCGCCGCTGCTCGACCGGATCGGCGACGCGCGCTACGTCCTCCTTGGCGAGGCATCACACGGCACGCACGAGTTCTACCGGATTCGGGCAGAGATCACGAAGCGCCTGATCCTGGAAAAGGGATTTCACGCGGTTGCCGTCGAGGCCGACTGGCCCGACGCCTATCGCGTGAACCGCTATGTCCGGGGGCGGCCGGGGGCCGGGGAGGCGAGCGAGGCTCTCGGCGGGTTCCTGCGCTTCCCGCAATGGATGTGGCGCAACGCGGACGTCCTCGACTTCGTCGGTTGGCTGCGGGCTCACAACGACGCCCGAGCGGCGGACGGCGCGAAGGTCGGGTTCTATGGGCTCGACCTCTACAGCCTACGCGCCTCGATGGCGGCCGTGCTCTCGTATCTGCGCCTGGTCGATCCCGAGGCGGCCCGACGGGCCGAGCAGCGCTACGGCTGCTTCGACCAGTTCGGCGAGGACCCCCAGACGTACGGCTATGCGGCCGCCGCCGGCCTTGCGCCCAGCTGCGAAGCCGAAGTGGTCCGGCAACTGGTCGACCTGCTCGGTGCCACCGCCGAATACGCCAGGCGCGACGGCCGCCTGGCTCCTGACGCGCACTTCTTCGCCGCGCAGAACGCCAAGGTCGTCGCCAGCGCCGAGCGCTACTACCGCGAGATGTTCCGCGGGCGCGCGAGCTCCTGGAATCTCCGGGACACGCACATGGCCGAGACCCTCGAGGCGCTCTCGAGCTTCCTCGAGCGGCAGCATGCCCACGCCAAGATCGTGGTCTGGGCGCACAACTCGCACCTCGGCGACGCCAGGGCCACCGAGATGGGTCACCGGGGTGAGCTCAATCTGGGGCAGCTCGTCCGCGAGCGCGTCCGCCGGGCGGCGGTGCTGGTGGGCTTTACCACGTACGCCGGCACGGTCACCGCCGCGTCCAACTGGGACGCCCCGGCCGAGCGGAAGCGGGTGCGGCCCGCGTTGCGCGGAAGCTGGGAGGCACTGTTCCACGAGACGGCGCTGGGCAATTTCTATCTCGATCTCGGCGGCGATGCCTGCAAGGCGCTGGAGAGTCCGCTGCTCGAGCGCGCGATCGGCGTGGTGTACCGGCCCGACACCGAGCGCCAGAGTCACTATTTCGCGGCCAACCTCCCCCGGCAATTCGACGCCGTGTTCCACTACGATCGCACGCGCGCGATCGAGCCGCTGGAGCGGACCCCGGTCTGGGAGCGGGGCGAAACCGAAGTTCCGGAAACCTACCCGACGGCGCTCTAGCCGGGTGAGGAGGCGGTCATGATCAACGCAGCCAGCATGGAATTCGAGACGCAGAGCGTTTCTATTCCCTCCGATGGGAGTCGTTCTGCAGGGCGATCTCACGCTCCCCGCGGGCGCGCGCGGGCTGGTACTCTTTGCCCACGGGAGCGGCAGTGGCCGCCTCAGCCCGCGGAACCGGATGGTGGCTCGGCGACTCCAGGATGGCGGCTTCGGCACGCTGCTCTTCGATCTGCTCACCGTGCGGGAGGAAACCCTCGACGCCATCACGCGCAGCCTTCGCTTCGACATCGACTTCCTAGCCGGCCGGCTGGCCGCGGCCACCCAGTGGGTGGCGACGCAACCGCGGACGCGGACCCTGCGCCTCGGTTACTTCGGCGCGAGCACCGGCGCGGCGGCGGCACTCGTGGCCACGGCGCGGCACCCAGGCCTGGTAGGCGCGATCGTCTCGCGCGGCGGCCGCCCGGACCTGGCCGGGGCCTACCTCCGACAGATCACGGCACCGACGCTGCTGATCGTCGGCGGCGCAGACTCGACGGTGATCCGCCTCAATCAGGCAGCGCTCACCCAGCTGTCCTGCGACATGAAGGAGTTGAAGATCGTGCCGGGGGCCACCCATCTCTTCAAGGAGCCGGGCGCCCTGGAGCAGGTGGCGGATCTCGCCGGCCGATGGTTCGCCCGACACCTCCAGCCGGAGCGCTAGTTCGGCCGGCGGTTCGCGACCCCATCAGACACGCGACCACGAGCCGGAGTTTGGCGCGTCGGCTGGTCGGCGCATGAGATGTGGTTCAATGGTGACCTCCTCCAGCACTGGAATGCCGCCGCGCTCGCTCAGCTCGGCCGCGGCCTTGACCGCAGCGGCCGCGGCGGGTGAGTGATGGCCCACACGTAGGCGGCCACCGCCCGCACGTCCGCGTCCGGCATGTTGGACCAGCCTCGCATCGGCATCGGCTTGCCCGTCCAGGTCCGATGCGCGGGAATGCCCTGCTTGATCTGCTCGACCAGCCATTCGTATGTGCCGGGGCCGTGGAGCCAGAGCGCGCCCGAGAGCGCCGGGCCCTCGTCGGTGCCGCGCCCCTCGACGCCATGACACGACGCGCAGTTGGCCGAGCCGTGGAAGAGTTGTCGACCCCAGGCGATGGTGCTGTCGGTGACGCCCTCGGGCCGCGGGCGGGGAGAGACCTGCGCGGCGGCGGGCGTGGCCAGCAGCGCCGCGAGGGCCAGGACGAGCACCATGCCGTGCCGTACGCGCGCGTCCGAGTCGAGTCTGAACAGCGTCCGCCTGTGGGTCATGCTCGCCTCCTCGGTGTGCCGCCTCGGATTACCAGTATGGTTCGGGCTGCTGCAAGTCTCGATGAACCCAGCATGAACCATCCTTCCAGCGATCTTCGCCCGTTCTTCAGCGGGCGCCGGCCAAGTTCTCTCGACCCAATCGACGGAAGGCACCCATGTCCCGATCTTGCCGCGACGCCGGGCTCGCGCAGGACCCGGTGTCGGTGTCTGTGCATTTACCGTTCTGCGGTTACGCTGGCATCGGGGCTCAGAAATCCTGCCGACGGAACCGGCGGAGGGCCAGGCCGAGCGGCCCCGCGCACCAGAGGATCAGCGCGGCGGCGGTGATGGCCGCGCCCAGCCCGCTCCCGAAGAAGCGCTCGAAGACCGCGCCGGTGTAGCCCATCAGCGCGGCGTTGTCGAACTGGAGGAGGAGCAGCACCCGGCCGAGGTCCACCGGGTTGAGCAAGGTGAGCCCGATCAGCGGCAGCTCGAGCGAGCGGTCACCGAAGGCCACCGCCACGAGCACCAGCACGGCGTCGTAGAGCGCGGTCGCCGCGAGCCAGACCAGGAGCGCCGCGCCGAGCCCCTTGGCCCGGTCCTCGAACAGGAGGGTCACCAGGAACGCGAGGGCGGTGAAGACCAGCGTCAGCAGCACACCGGCGGCAAGCAGCATGGCGAGCGGGCCCGCCAGCGACCCGTCGCCCGCGCCGCCCCAAAGGAAAGGCAGCCCGACGCCGAGCACGAATGTGGCGGCGAGCGGGGCGGCCAGGCCGCCGTACAGTCCCGCGAAGAGCGCCGTGCGGCCCACCGGCTGAGCCAGCAGCAGCTCGATGAAGTCGCGTGCGCCGTAGAGGTACATCGTGCCGAAGACGATGCTCACCAGCGGCACGAAGACGAGCACGACGTTGAGGAGGCTCAACACCGCTCGCGGGCCGCCGCCGCCGAACCGGAGCAGCGCATCGGTGAGGAGCAGAAGCAGGAGCGCAAAGCCCAGGATCCACCGGCTCCGCCCGAGATCCCGCAGCTCATAGCGCAGCACCTT
>JBBRGH010000361.1:0-3724 GCA_038240915.1 Gemmatimonadales bacterium
TGGGGCCCCCAGTCGAGGTGGTGGTGAGCCCGGGCACGCCGGGATCGATACCCGTATCCAGAATGCCGATCAGCACCCCGCGGCCGTCAGCCTCGGGCTGGGCCCTCAGGAAACGATCCACGCCGGTGCTCGCGAGTGGCATCCACCCACGGGCGTAGGCCGCGGGCGGGGGCGCGACGCGGCGAACGGAGTCGGCGGCACTCGGGGTGGGAGCCGGCGCGGCCGCCGCTCCGCTCGTCGCCGGCGGCGCCGCGGGCCTGGGTGCGGCGGCCGCCGCCTTGGCACTGTCGGGCGGACCGGCGGGAACGGGGCCCGCGGTGTCCGTCCGGCGGGAGGCACAGGCGAGGGCGACGGCGAGCAGGGGCGCGGCGAGCGGCAGCGGACGCATGCGGGTCCTAGCGGGAGGGGGCCGCGTCGAGCGGCGGGAGCACGAAGGGGCCGAGGTGCGGCCCGGCATAGTTGGCCACGACGCGGAGCGCGAAGGCGAGCTGGTCGCGAGTTTCCTCGGCGGTCAGGATGGCGTCCACCTGGCCGCGGGCGGCGGCGTAGCGGGCATCGAGCTGCGCGTCATAGTCGGCCCGCATCGAGGCGACCGACGTCCGGACCTCGGGACTGGGCTCGCGCCGCTCCCGCTGGGCCCGCTCGATCTCGGGACCGTGCACGGCCGTGACGGCGGATTCGCCCTCCATCACCCCCATCCGGCCGGTGGGCCAGGAGAAGATGAAGTCGGGATCGAAGCCCTGCCCCGCCATGGCGTAGTAGCCGGCGCCCGAGGCGTGGTTCACGGTGAGGACGAGCTTGGGCACGGCGGCGGTGGCCATGGCCTCGACGAAGTGGGCCCCGGCCCGGATGATCCCGCTCTGCTCGGCCTCGGGGCCCACCATGAAACCGCTCACGTCCTGCACAAACAGAATCGGCAGCCGCTCCCGACTCGCGGTCTCGATGAAGTAGGCCACCTTCTCGGCGCTGCCGGTGTAGACGATCCCGCCGAAGCGGGGCCGCTCGTCGGGCCGGCCCTTGATGATGCCCCGCTGGTTGGCGATGACCGCCACCGGCCAGCCCTCGATGTGGCCGTGGCCGCAGAGCATCTCGCCGGCGACGCCGGGCTGGAACTCGTCGAGCGCGCCGCCGTCGAGCAGCGCGTCGAGCACCTGACGCATATCGTAGGAGAGCCGGTGGTCCTGCGGCAGGATGTCGTAGAGCGCCTCGGCCGGGCGCGCGGGCGGCACCGCGGGCCGCAGCTGATGCCGGATGCCCTCCGGGCGCGGCAGCCGCGCCACGTAGGCCCGGATCCGCTGCAGGCACTCGGCGTCGTTGGCGGCGCGGTAGTGGGCGACCGCGCTCACGTCGGTATGGGTGATCGCACCGCCGAGCGATTCGGCGTCAATGGTCTGCCCGGTGGCGCCCTTCACCAGGTTGGGGCCGCCCAGCCCCATGAAGCTGGTGCCCTCGACCATGAAGATCACGTCGGACAGCGCGGGGAGGTACGCACCGCCCGCGATGCAGCTCCCCATGACGGCGCTGATCTGCGGCACCCGGAGATACCGCCGCATGATCGAGTTGTAGTAGAAGATCCGGGCGGCGCCGTACTGGCCGGGGAAGACGCCCCCCTGGTACGGCAGATTGACGCCAGCGCTGTCCACCAGGTACACGATGGGGATCCGCTGGCGCATCGCGACTTCCTGGGCCCGCAGGATCTTGCGGATCGTCTCGGGCCACCAGGAGCCCGCTTTCACCGTCGCGTCGTTGGCCACCACCACGACCTCACGCCCTTCGACCACGCCGACGCCGGTGATGACGCCCGCGCCGGGCGCCTGCCCGTCGTACTGGTCGTAGGCCACCAGCAGGCCCAGCTCGAGCCAGGGCGCCCCGGGATCGAGCAGCTTGGCCACCCGCTCACGGGGCGCCAGCTTGCCCTGCTGGTGCATCTTGGCGACCCGCGCCGGGCCGCCGCCCGCGCGCAGGCGCTCGGCCAGCTGCCGGTACTGGTCCGTCAGCGCCCGGAGGCGGCTCACCGCTCCAGGTGTTCGGACGCCCACGACGTGATATAGGTGATGAGATCCGAGGTGGGGGTGCCCGGGCCGAACAGCTGCCCGATGCCGCGCGCCCGCAGGGCGTCCATGTCCTCGGCGGGGATGATGCCGCCGCCGGTGACCAGGAGGTCGGGCCGGCCCATGTCGTCGAGCAGCTGGCGGACCCGGGGGAACAGGGTCATGTGCGCGCCCGAGAGGATCGACAGGCCGACCACGTCCACGTCCTCCTGGACCGCGGCAGTGGCGATCATCTCGGGCGTCTGGTGCAGGCCGGTGTACACGACCTCCATGCCGGCATCGCGCAGCGCCGCGGCCACCACCTTGGCCCCCCGGTCGTGGCCATCGAGCCCCGGCTTGGCCACCAGCACCCGGATCGGGCGGGGCAGCGGACGGGAGGATCCGGAGCCGTAGGGAGGCGCAGCCGTCATGACGGGAGTCTCTCCTTGAGCAGATCGTCGGCCAGCTCGCCCAGCGAGCCGACCGTGGCACAGCCGGCGGGACAGGGCGCCCCGGGCGGCACCAGCAGGACGGCCGGAATCCCGGCTGCGTGCGCCCCGACCACATCCACTTCGTACAGGTCCCCGACGTAGAGGGCTTCGGCCGGAGGCACGTCGAGCACCTCGAGCGCGGCCCGGAAGATAGCGGGATCGGGCTTTTCGACCCCGGCCAGCGTCGAATCCACCACCACATCGAAGTACCGCCGCAGTCCGGCCGCCTCCAGCGCTTCGGCCACCCGGCCGTCGCTGTTGGACACCACACCGAGCCGGAGGCCCGCGGATCGGAGCCGCTCCAGGGTATCGTGGGTGTCGCCGGCGGTGCCGCTCCAGAGGTGGCGCTCGTCATGGAGCGCGGTCAGGCACTCCCGCACCTCGGGCAGCCGGCCGATCGGCACCCCGGCCTCGAGGAACAGGGCCTCGAGGTAGGCGGTGGCCCGGGCGCGGTCGTCCACCCGGGGACCCTCCATCGCCCGGCTGGCCACCGCCGCGCCAGCCGCCAGGCGGGGCCCCGTGAGCGGAAGCCCCAGGGCGGCGCCGACCGCCGCGGCCATACGCGGGTGATCGAGAAAGAGCAGCGTGTTGCCGGCGTCGAACAGGACCGCCCGGAGCGGCACCTCGTTCTCGAGGATCACGCGCTCAACGGAAGCGGAGCAACGCCGCCAGGCCGTCCACCGATTCGCGGGCTTCGGTCTCGTAGACCACGTTGATGTCCACCTCCTGCCGCAAGGCTTCCTCGATCGCGTCGTCCACCACGTCGAGCACCGGCACCGGATCGCCTTCACCGCGGCATTCGCGCTCGGTGCGGGCCAGCCGGCCGGAGCCGCCGCAGCGGAATCCCGGCTCGCTCGCGTCGGCGTGCACCAGCAGGGTGCGCACCTGGCCCCGCGACAGCGCCCGCAGGGTGGCATCCATGCCGTTGTGGCTCCAGCCACTGCCGAGGCCCTCGAGCATCTCCCGCACCTGGGCGCGCTCCTCCTCCCGCTCCCAGGCCTCGCGGACCGCCAGCGTGGCGGCGTGCACCGCCGCGGGCGTGGCCTCCTTGGGATTCAGCCGGGCGGTCCCGATCACCCGCTCCACGAGATAGTTGTGGAGAAACGGCTCGACCGCACCGGCGTCGGTGCCGGTCCCCGCCAGCACGATGCCGTGGGCCGGCTGCCGCCGGTCCATGATGAACAGTTCCCGGGCGATGGCTTC
>JBBRGH010000362.1:0-3718 GCA_038240915.1 Gemmatimonadales bacterium
GACAGGCGATAGTCGAGGTAGAGCTGTTCCAGCGCGACCTCTCCGCCCTCCTTGCCGCCTTCGACCTTGGCGTCCTCCACCTCGAGCTCGGAGCGGAAGGCGATCCGCTCGTTGAACGCGTGGGCCAGGAACACGACGAAGCGGCTCACGTTCACCCGGCCCGGCGTCTCGGGGCCGGTGGCGTTGGTGAAGTGGACCTCGCCGTATCCGCCGATGCTGGTGCGTTCCTCGTCGGGCTCCTGGGCCGCGGCCCGGGCCAGCGGCAAGGGGGCGAGTACGAGGGCGGCGAGGGCGACCTGGGGGAGGGCGCGCATAGGGCCTTTCCAGAAGAAAGACTAGTTGAGAACGATTTTCATCCGAAGCCCTACTACATTATTCCCCATTAGCCCTGGTGTCAACTGTACGCCCCACACATCATTGGAGCACGCACCGATGCCACCCCGCTTACTCCACCCCGCCCAGCGAGGCAGTCCGATGGCCTTTCTCCCGCTCAAAACGGTGGCCCTGCCCCAAGCCTCCGAGCGCCTCTTCGACACCTGGCTCGAAGCGCTTGAGGCCGACCTGGCGGCCCCGGGCGCGGACTGGAACCGGATCACCCGGGACGTGCTGTTCCGGCTCTGGTACCCGGGCGAAACCGACTACGACGGCCTGGTGGCCGACCCGGCGACGCCCCTGGCCAGCCGGGCCGCCCTCCTCAGCCTGGATCCGCTCAACGTCACCCTGGAGCCCGAGTACTACGCCGACGTCGACGCCCAACGGTTCGCCCGGGTGAAGCCGCTCCACTGGCTGTGGCAGAGCTTCGACCGCTCCCCCCTGGGCGCCGGCAACGTGCATCTCGGGGTCCGGTTCCGCCGGATCCTGGCCGGGCATCTCTTCGGCCGGGTGGGCCGCAACTTCAAGTGCTTCCACTTTGTCGAGTTCTCCTACGGCTACAACCTGGAAGTCGGCGACGACTGCGTGGTTCACCGCCACGTCCTGCTCGACGACCGCGGCGGCATCACCCTGGGCGACCGGGTCAGCATTTCCGATTACGCGAACATCTACAGCCACACCCACAGCATCGTGGACCAGAAAGATGTGACCAACGCGCGGACCGTGCTCGAGGACGACGTCCGCATCACCTACCACGCCACCGTCCTTGCCGGTGTCCGCGTGGGCCGGAGCGCGATGGTCGGGGCCAGCGCGGTGGCCACCAAGAATGTGCGGCCGTACCACGTCAACGTGGGCATCCCCGCCAAGTCGATCCGCATCAAGCCCAACGCCCCGCCCGACGCCTACATCACTGAGCGCGTGGCCCAGCGTCAACCCACGGAGCCCTGAGCCCTGAAGCGCCCCCGCGATCGCTGGTACACCTCCCCCTCGGCCCTGGTGGCGTGGGCGCTGCTGCTCAGCGCCCTGTTGGGTGATCTCCTCGGCGGCCTCCCCGGCCTGCTGATGCTGGGCCTGGGCATCGCCGCGGGGCTGATCCTGCTGCTGGCCGTGTGGCGCCGGGAGTGGGAGGTCCCGCTGCACGCGGGCGCTGCGACCATGCTCGGGATGGTGGCCTGGATCGCGAATGACCGGGTCTGGTGGCTGGCGGTGCTCGCCGTGGTGGCCATCTCCGGCAGCTTCTGGGTGGCCATCACCCGCGGGCGGCGGCGGCTCCGCGACTCCGAAACCAAGTGCGAGCAGCTGGCCAGCCAGCTCGACCGCCGGATCAGCGAACTGTTCTCGCTGCAGGAGTTGAGCTACGTGCTCTCCGAGTCGATCCAGCTCGACCGGATCGTGGATCAGGTGGCCAAGTACGCCGGCCGCTTCCTCCAGGCCGACGGCGCCATCGTGGTATTGGCGGACGACGACCACGGCCGCATCCTCCGCGTCGCTGGCGCCTCGGGCACGCTCGAGCCGCTGATCGGCCAGGTCACCGAGGACCCCGACACCGCCCTCGTCCGCTTCGCCATCCAGCGCGAACGGATCGAGGTGTCGCAGGGGACCGCGGCCCCGTCGGTCAACCTGATCGGCGGCCTCACGGTCCGGTCGGCCGCGGTGGCCCCGCTGCGCTCCCAGGGGGTTACCATGGGCGCGCTCGCCGTGGCCGACCGGCAGGGCGGCCCCTTCACCACCGAGGACCTCTGGCTCCTGTCCACGGTGGCCACCAACGCTTCCGTGGTGCTCGCCAACAGCCGGCTGTACGAGATCGTGCGGCGGAGCAAGGAGGAGTGGGAGACGACCTTCAACGCCCTGGCCGAAGGGATCGCGGTGGTCGGTCCGGGCGACGCGGTGCTTCGGGCCAATCGCGCGCTCGCCGCCCTGGCCGACACCACGGAGTTGGACCTGGTGGGCCGCAGTTTCTCCGTGGCGCTCCCCGGCACCGCCGAGGCGGTGGCGCAGCTGATCGAGGCGGCCCAGCGCGGCGAGCGCACCGCGCCGCTGGTGGCGCGGCTGGAGCGGTCCGGCCGGGTCCTCCGGCTCACCGCCGCGCCCCTGGCCGAGCGGGCGGGGCCAGGACCGGTGGTCATGCTGGTGGAAGACGTGACCGAGCAGCGCGTCATGGAAGCGCAGCTGATCCAGAACGACAAGATGGCGTCGATCGGCCAGCTGGTCTCGGGCGTGGCCCACGAGCTCAACAACCCGCTCACCTCGATCGCCGGGTTGACCGAGCTCCTGCTCGAGCGGGAGCTGCATCCCGACTTCCCGCGGGAGCACCTCCGGGTGATCCACGACCAGGCCGAACGGGCGGGACGGATCGTGCGCAACCTGCTCACCTTCGCCCGGAAGGGCGTGCCCGAGAAGACGGCGGTCGATCTGAACGACGTGGCCGCGCGGACGTCGCTCCTCATCGTCTACGAGCTCCAGCTCCACGGCATCGAGCTGGAGCAGGCGCTCGACCCCTCGCCGGTGGTGGTCCTCGGCGACCGTTACGAGCTGCAGCAGGTGCTGCTCAACCTCATCACCAACGCGGTCCAGGCGGTGAGCGGGCTGCCGCCCGGCCGTCCCCGCAAGATCGTGGTGGCCACCACCCGGACTGACCAGTCGGCGGTGCTTCGCGTGCGCGATACGGGGCCGGGCGTGGCTCCCCAGCACGCCTCCTCCCTGTTCACTCCCTTCTTCACCACCAAGGCCCCCGGCCAGGGCACCGGGCTCGGCCTGTCGCTCAGCTATGGTCTGGTGAAGTCCCACGGGGGGGTGCTGAGCCATGTGGCGCCCGCGGAAGGCGGGGCCGAGTTCCAGGCGGTGCTCCCGCTGCACCAGGCGCCGGCCGAGATGCTCGAGCTCGATCCTGCGCCGGCGCGGCGGGAGGCCCAGCGGGTGTTGGTGGTGGACGCGGATCCGGGCGTCTACCGCCTGGTGAGCGCGCTCCTGTCGCCCGAAGGCGTGGAGGTGGAGTCCGTGCGGACGGGCGAGCAGGCCCTACGGCGCGCGGGGGAGCGCGAGTACGACCTGATCATTGCCGACGCGCAGACCTCGGCCGGCCCGGCGGAGCTGTTCGTGCAGGCGCTGGTGGCCGCTTATCCGGACACGGCCGACCGGCTGGTGCTCACCTATGCCGGCCAGACCGAGCCAGCCGATCCGCTGCCCGACCGGCCCGTCCTGCGCGCGCGCAAGCCGTTCAACCTGCGCGACCTCCACGCGCTCGCCTCGCAGGTTTTCGCTAGTAACCCGCCGCGCTTGCCGGCTTCCAAGGCAGCACGGTGACCCGGCCGCGCACCCGAGCCGCCGCGCGCGCGGGGTCGACCGT
>JBBRGH010000363.1:0-3703 GCA_038240915.1 Gemmatimonadales bacterium
GCTCGAGGTAATAGTCGCGCTCCAGCTCGGGGATCTGGCTCGGCGGACGGTGATCTCCGCCCCGCTTCGGGACCCAGACGCGGCCGTCGTTTCGGAGCGATTCGCTCATCAGGGTGAGCTTCGACTGGTACTCGCCGGCCACCGGAATGCAGGTAGGATGGATTTGCGTGTAGCAGGGGTTGGCAATGGCGGCCCCGCGCTTGTGCGCGCGCCAGATGGCGGTGGCGTTCGAGCCCTTGGCGTTGGTCGAGAGGTAGAACACGTTGCCGTAACCGCCGGTCCCGAGCACCACGGCGTCGGCGGCGTAGCTTTCGATCTTCCCGGTCACCATGTCGCGGACGACGATCCCGCGGGCCCGGCCGTCCACCACCACGACGTCGAGCATCTCGGTGCGCGGGTACATCGTCACCCCGCCCCGGGTGATCTCCTTTTCCAGCGCCTGATACGCCCCGAGCAGCAGCTGCTGGCCGGTCTGGCCGCGGGCGTAGAAGGTGCGCGAGACCTGGGCCCCGCCGAACGACCGGTTGGCCAGGAGGCCGCCGTACTCCCGGGCGAACGGCACGCCCTGCGCCACGCACTGGTCGATGATCTCGACGCTGATCTGGGACAGCCGATAGACGTTGGCCTCGCGGGCGCGGAAGTCCCCGCCCTTCACGGTGTCATAGAACAGGCGATAGACGCTGTCGCCGTCGTTGCGGTAGTTCTTGGCCGCGTTGATGCCGCCCTGAGCCGCGATCGAGTGGGCCCGCCGGGGCGAGTCCTGGAAGCAGAAACACTTCACCTGGTAGCCCAGCTCGCTCAGCGTGGCCGCCGCCGCGCCGCCGGCCAGGCCCGTGCCGACCACGATGATCGTGTGTTTCCGCTTGTTGGCGGGGTTCACCAGCTTCATCTCGAAGCGGTGCAGATCCCACTTCTGCTCGATGGGACCGTCGGGGATCTTCGCGTTCAGCTCCATGGCAGTCTCCGCTTCCCGGCGACGCGGGGGATTCCCCGGGAGGTCCTCATGGCCGGATCACCCCGAGATAGCCCGCGACCGGGATGACCGTGAATCCGGCCCACACCAGCAGTGCCAGCACCAGGGCCAGCTGGCGCCGGAGCGGGTGGGCGGAGGCCTCGCTCAGCCCGAGGCTCCGTCCGCTGCTCCAGATGCCGTGATACAGGTGCAGGCCCACGGACGCCATCGCCAGCTCGTAGAACAGCGCGACCAGCGGGTTGCCGAACCCCGCGGCCACGTTGTGATAGGGATCCCCCTCGACGAACGAGCTGTGCACCGAGCCGAGGGTGAAGTGCAGGATGTGGTACACCAGGAAGATGAGGATGAGCCCGCCGCCCCACCGGATCGAGCGCGAGGCCACGGTGGACACCTGGGCCTCGCGCCCGCCGGCGTAGCCGACCGGGCGGGCGGCCTGCCGCCGGCCCGTCAGCTGCACGGCGGCCACGATGTGCAGGATGACCGCCGCCAGCAGCACCAGCCGGGCCGCCCAGAGCGCGCCCCCGGTGCCGTGGAGGAATCGGCTGTAGGTGTTGATCCGGTCGGGGCCCTGGAAGACCAGCAGGTTCGCCAGCACATGGGTGATCAGATACGCCACCATGATGATGCCGGTGACGGCCATGACCGCCTTCTTGCCGACCGACGTGCGCCACAGCGCCAACGCCCGATTCATGACGACTCCATGGTCAGGCGGCGTCCACCACCGCCTGGGTGGCCCGCACCGCGTCGGCCGACTTGACCAGCTCCGCGCGCTCGGCCGCCGTGAGGGTGATCTCGAGGATCCGTTCGATGCCCCTCCGGCCGATCTTGCACGGCACCCCGCAGAACACGTCCGTGAGTCCGAACTCGCCCTGCAGCCAGGCCGAGCACGGCAGGATCCGCCGCTTGTCCAGGGCGATGGCTTCGACCATCTGGACCGCGGCGGCGCTGGGCGCGTAGTAGGCCGAGCCGGTCTTGAGGAAGGCGACGATCTCCGCACCGCCGTTCCGGGTCCGGTCCACGATGGCGGTGAGCAGGTCCTGCGGGATCAGCTGCGTCACCGGAATGCCCGAGACGGTGGTGTAGGACACCAGCGGCACCATGGTGTCGCCGTGCCCGCCCAGTACCATCGCCTGAATATCCTCCACCGACACGTCCATCGCCTCGGCCAGGAACATGCGATAGCGGGCAGTGTCGAGCACCCCGGCCATGCCGATTACCCGCTCGCGGGGGAAGCCGCTGGCCCGCATGGCCACGTAGCACATCACGTCGAGCGGGTTGGAGACGACGACGATGATGGACCTGGGCGCCACCCGGGCGATCTCCTTCGCCACCGAGCGGACGATGCCGGCGTTGGTCTTCACCAGGTCGTCCCGGCTCATGCCGGGCTTCCGGGCGATGCCGGCCGTCACCACGAACACGTCGGCGTTGGCGGCCTGGTCGTAGCCGTTGGCCCCGATCACCCGGGCATCGAAGCCCTCGATCGGGCCGGACTGCCACTGGTCGAGCGACTTGCCCTGCGGCACGCCCTCGACGACGTCGATCATCACCACGGTCCGAGCGAGATGCTTCTCGGCCAGACGCTGCGCTGCGGTCGCGCCGACGTTGCCTGCGCCCACGACGGCCACGGTGTCGAGCATGCGGAGTCGCTCTCGTGCGGAAGGTTTGCCGGTCGGTGGATCGTCCCAAGCCGTAGAATTTTAGCGGGCTACGATTCCGCCTCCAACCCCGCCGGAACGGCCACGCCGAGCTGCCGGAGGCCCTCGTACACCACCACGCTGACCGCGTTGGCCAGGTTGAGGCTCCGGACCTCGCCCGACATCGGGATCCGGAAGCAGCGCTCGGGGTGTTTGTCCAGGATCCGCGCGGGCATGCCCTCGGTCTCGCTGCCGAACACCAGGACGCCGCGGTCCCGGAAGGGCGCCCGCCGGTAATCGTTCGTGGCGTTGGCCGAGAAGTACAGACAGCGGTCCCGGCTGATGGCGTCGCGGAAGGCGTACCAGTCCGCGTGCATCCACAGGTCGGTCTTGTGCCAGTAGTCGAGCCCGGCCCGCTTCACCTCCCGGTCGTCGATCGAAAAGCCGAGCGGCCCGATGAGATGCAGCGGTGAATCGGTCGCCGCGCACAGGCGGGCGATGTTGCCGGTGTTCGGCGGGATCTGCGGTTGGATCAGCGCGACGTGAAGCGCCATCAGCCCCCGCGGGTGTGCATCTCGCGCCGGGGATCGGCGCGGAGACTGTCGAGCTGGTAGAGCGCGCCGCGGTCGGCGAGGCCCGCTCGCTCCTCCGCGCCCCGGTCGACCCGGGAGGCCCACGTCTCCGCGATCCGTCCGGCGATCTCGTCGTCCGAGACGCCGTCGCGGAGCAGCGCGCGGAGATCCAGGCCACGCTCGCCGTAGAGGCAGAGGAGGAAGGTCCCGTCGGCCGTCAGGCGGGCCCGGTCGCAGGTGCGGCAGAAGGGTGCGGTGGTCGAGGCGATGACCCCGAAGGTCGTCCCGTCGCCCAGCCGGAAGCGCTCGGCCGGCGCCCAGGCGTCCTCCCGCAGCGCCGTGACCGGCCCGAAGCAGCTGGCGACCGCCTCGAGGATCTCGCCCTGGCTCACGACCCGGCTCATCTCCCACTGGGTGGCGCCGCCGACGTCCATGTACTCGATGAAACGGATTTCGATCCCTCGTCCGCGGGCGAACTCGAGCAGCGCGGGCACCTCGTCCGCGTTGTAGTCGCGGATCACCAC
>JBBRGH010000364.1:0-3693 GCA_038240915.1 Gemmatimonadales bacterium
TCCGCGCCGCAGTGCCATCTGAGCTTGGGTCTGCAGCAGTCCACGTGCGCCGGCGAGGTGACGTTCGTCGCGGTACGAATCCAGCAGGCCGGCCGGCGCCCAGCCGTGGATCTCGCCGGCCAGCTTCCAGGCGAGGTTGACCGCGTCGAGCATGCCGGCGCCGAGGCCGATGCCTGTGGCGGGGAAGCGATGGGCCGCATCGCCGGCCAGCAGGATCCGCTTGTGGCGGTAGCGCTCGGCGTGCCGCGCCTGGTACTGGTAGCGCGACAGCCTGGTGACCTCTCCCAAGGGAAGTTCCGCGCCGAGCACGCGGCGGATGCTGTCCTGGAACTCGATCAGCGTCATCGGCGCGCGCTCATCGACCTCGGCGTCCTCGTTCTCGGTGGTCTGGACGAGCAGAACCTCGGGGGTGAGCGGCCCGAACGCGAACACACCGCGGTCCGTTCGCGTGAAACCCGCACGGACGCGGCCCACCCCGGGGAGGTCGAGATCGCCGTTGTCCAGCCGGGTGACCGAATCGGGCACGGTGACCTGGGCGAGCCGGTTGACCTCCGGATATGTGGTGCCTGGGAACGGGATCCCGGCCGCGTCGCGGACGCTGCTGTGCGGGCCGTCGCAGCCAACCAGGTACCGGGCGGTCACCCGGTACGGCCCGTCCGGGCCACGCACGTCCGCGGTCACCGCGCCGCCGTCCTGGCTGACCCCGACGAGCTCCTGTCCGCGGCGTATGTCGGCGCCGAGCTCACGGGCGCGTTCGTCGAGCAGACCCTCGAGTTGCGGTTGCGGGAGACGCAGCCCTCGCAGCGGGGGATCGGCCAGGCCCGAGAAGTCCACATGCACATCGCCGAAAGGGAATATGGGAGCCGGGTGGACGAGGTCGGCGCTGGCTGCCTCGAACCGCTCCAGCAGGCCTCGGTGGCGCAACAGCTCCAGGATCTGCCCGCCGATGCCGTTGGCCTTCGGGGTCTCCCGGAGCTGCGGCTGCCGCTCCAGCACCAGCGGCCGCACTCCTGCCAGGCGCAGCTCACCGGCCAGCATCAGGCCAGTCGGTCCGGCACCCACGATGATCACGTCGGCGTCCATCACTGTCCTCAACAACACCCCCAGTTCGTGCCCCCCATTGCCGTCGGCTCGGGCTTCAGCCGGCGATTATGCGTACCTCCCGGGGCTTGAAACAAGCCCCCCTGGCAGCCATAATCTGGAAGTGGAGGAGCGGGAGTCCGAGGACTACCGCGAGTACAGCGGCTAGCGCGGCGGGGCGAGCTAGCCGATCTGCTCCGCTAGCTCGATGATGATTCCCTCCGGGCCGCGGACGTAGCAGAGCCGGTAGCTGTCCTCGTAGCGCTCCAGCTCGCCGACGAGTTCAGCGCCGCGGGCTCGCACGCCGGCAACGACGGCGTCGATGTCCTCGACGGCGAATGTGACGTGGCGGATACCCGGCGCGTTCGCTGGCGCGTGCCGGTTGTCGCCCTGGTTTGACGGCGAGTGGAACTTCGTCAGCTCGAGTCGTCCGTTGCCGTCCGGAGTTTGCATGGTCGCAATGTCCGCCCGTACGCCCTCGAGCCCCACGACGCGGTCCACCCAGCGACCTTCGACGGACCCCTCGCCCTGCAGCACGAGTCCGAGCTCGACGAAGAACTCAGTCGCGGCTGCGAGGTCGTCGACCACGATGCCGACGTGCTCCATCCGTTGGATAGTCATGGATTCGATGGTAAGAACCAGGTTCGGGCCGCGGTGCCAGGCACCGGAAGAGACCTGAAGCCGTCCTCATCTCGACTACCGCTCGTCCGACACGCACGCCCCGCAAGACGAACGTCAATCGGAACCGGCCGGGCCCTGACGAAGCGCGCCCGAGAGGATTCGAACCTCTGACCTTCGGTTCCGTAGGCCACGGGTAAGACGCCTTGTAGAGCGGCATATCTGCGGGATGCGACCCAGATGCGACCTTCATCCCACGACTCTCCTCACCTGGTCGAACGATTTGCCGAGCGGGTGGCTGTAGGTGCCGAGCATCGTGGCGACGGTGTGGCCGGCCATTTCGGCGAGGTCTGCGTCATCAACGCCGGCCGCGCGCATGTGGGTGATCCATGAGTGGCGGAGGTCGTGCGGTGTGATCTTCATGCTGCTGGTCTTGCGCGCCGGCTCCCAGACATAGGGAGGTCTCGGGAGTCGGTCAGGTCCCAGTCGATGTATCGATGAGGTCCGCGCCATCCGCGACGACATCTCTAACCGTGTCGAGCAACTCGTCGCCGAACTCGACCGCGGGAAATGGATTCTTTGATCGGCCAGTCCACAAGACAGCGCACTGCCAAGGGTGCGCTTGGCGGGGGCATGAGTGGGGCCGCGACGGGCAGGGGAGACGTGCCGAGGCCCTACGGAATATTGCCAATGCGCCAACGGACCGGCCCGCTGGGGCCTAGGGACTCCGTCAAGAACGGGTGATCAGCGACGCCGTGCGCGCTCACGAACACGTCGCTGCCCGCGACTCACCTGACCGGCCCTTCCTGCGGCGATGAACCCAACCAGCTGGGCTGGGGGCCGAGGCCCGGCCGGCACCCCGGGCTCACTCCCCCTTGCTGCCCCGCCCGATGCCTTTGCCGACGCCCTTGTCGATGCCTTGAGTGACTCCGTCGACCGGGGGTGCGGGAGGGCCGTTGCCGCTGTGGACGTTGCCCTTCGGGCTGGCTGGAGCTTGGCTGTTTCCCTTCGCGGTCCCCCCGGGGCTGTCTCCCTTGCCCTTCGTTTGGTTGCCGTTGTTGCTCTTGCTCTTGCTCTTCTCTTTGCTTTGACTGTTGCCGTGGGCTCCTGGGGAAGCCGGGGTGTTGACCGGGCTCCTGTCTTGGCCTTGGGTGCTGACGCCGCTTTGATCGTGACCAGGTCCGGCTTTGGTGTCTGTTGCAGGGCCGGTGCGGCGTTTGCGGGCTTTTGAGTGCGTGCTGGCCGGGCTGGAGCTGTGCTGGACCAGGGGGCTGTCGGGGGCCACGGTATGCAGCGCCGCAAAGACTGATGCGCTCGCCCTGGGGCTTTGGGCCTGGGATGGCGCAAGCGACGAAGCGCGAGTCGCGGCAACTTCAGCGTTGGTCTGGGAGGCCTGTGCCCGCCCGGTGGCGAGCGAGCTGAGAGCGACTGCGCCTACAGCGGCTGCCGTGGCGGCTGTCGCCACGAAGCTGGCCGCGTTGGCGGGCGAGAATCCCCCGCCGAGCGAGGACGCGATCTGTGGCCGGGCGTTGACGAGGAGGGACCAGTAGGCCAGCGGCTTGCGTCCGGAGTAGCAGCTGCAAAAGGCACGTACGGCGTCTGGGTCGAGTTGGCTGCCGGCCTCGGCCGCCAGGATGTCGAGCGCCTTCTTATGTGAGTTCGCGGGACGGTAGGGGCGTGTGGAGGTCGCGTCGAAGGTGTCCGCCACCGCGAGGATGCGCGCGCCGACGGGGATGGCCTCGCCGGCCAGCCCGGCGGGATAGCCGGTGCCGTCCATTCGCTCATGGTGGTGGCGGACCATCGCGGTCAGCTCGTCGTCGTGGAGGGTGGAGACCATGTCCGCGCCGTCACCGGGGTGGCGCTTGACGATGGCGTACTCCTCGTCGGTCAGCTTGCCCTCCTTGTGCAGCACGGCGATCGGTGTGTCGACCTTGCCCACGTCGTGCATCGCGCCGGCGGCGCGGATCTTGGCGACCTCCTCGCGCGGGAGGCCCA
>JBBRGH010000365.1:0-3687 GCA_038240915.1 Gemmatimonadales bacterium
CGCCCGCGAGGCGGGCGCGGTGGTGGCGGCGGGCGTGCCGGTCGCCCGGATCCTGCCGGGAGAGGGGATCGAGCTGGTTTCCGGCGAGCGGATCCGCGCGGCGCAAGTGGTCTCCAACGCCGATCCGCGGCGGACCCTGAGCCTGCTCGACGGCGGTGCCGACCCGGGCTGGGCGGCGCAGGTGCGGGCGGTCCCGATGGAGGGTGTGACGGTGAAGGTGAACCTGACCCTGACCGAGCTGCCCAATTTCACGGCGCGGCCGGGCACTCGAGAGCCTCACCACACAGGCCAGGTCAACACGCCGCTCAGCAAGGCGGAGTGGCGCGATTCCCACCGCGGGGCCAACGAGGGAGTGCTGCCGGCCCGGACATGGAACGAACTCTATCTCCAGACCGTGTACGACCCCACCGTGGCACCGCCGGGTATTCACACCCTCAGCGTGTTCGCGCAGTACGTGCCGCACCGCTTCCGGGAGGGAACCTGGGACAGCCGGCGGGCGGAGGTGGGGCGGACCGTGGTTGGCTCGATCGGCCGGTTCTGCAGCAACCTGCCCGGCGCCATCATCGACCTCGAGGTGCTGGGGCCGCCGGACATCGAGCGGCGGGTGGGCCTCACCGGCGGGCACATCTTCCAGGGCGAGATTCTGCCGGCCTACATGTGGGATCGGCGGCTGCAGGCGCGGACACCGATGCCGGGTGTGTTCCTGTGTGGGGCCGGGACCCATCCGGGGGGGAGCGTGATCGGGATCAACGGGCGCAACGCGGCCATGGAGGTGCTGGCGGGAACGTGAACCTCCCGGCGGTGGCTCGGGCTAGGCCCACCCTCGCAGTGCCCGGACGAAGTCATGCAGCACCAGAAACTTCTCGTAGAGAATGACGCCCTTCCGCTTCTGCCCGAACTCCGCGAACAGGTCGCGCAGCCGCCCCCGCCGGGTGACGTAGAACCGGAACGTCTCGGCGAAGTCCTCCTGGGGATGCTTGGCGGCATAGGCGCTGACGAAGTCGCGCGGGGCGATGGCCACCCGCCGACGCTGGAAGTAGACCCAGGTGTTGTCCATCCCGCGATAGGCCTTGTCCACTTCGCCGAAGGCGCGGCGGAAGCGGCGGGAGCGGGTCCACTCCCAGTGGTGGTAGAGAAAGCTGTGCCCCAGCTCGTGGGTCAGCAGTCCCACCAGCATGGTCCAGGGGATCTCGTCCTGCCGCCGCTTGCCGACGACGTAGCGCTGTTCGATCTCGACTGCCTTGGGCCAGCGCGGATCGACCCCCGAGATGCCGGGCCGGAGCAGCACCCGGTACCCCCAGTCGCGGATCCGGCTCACCAGCAACAGCCGGCGGACCCGGGTGAGGGCCCGGGGAATCAGATCGCGGCCGGTCGCGTCCTGCCCGCACCAGGGGCAGACGTTCATCCAGTCGTCCACTCCGCGGGTGCAGTGAGGGCACTCGCCCTCGAAGTGATCCTCCTCGTTCCAGCTCTGGGGCCGGCCGCACCAGGGGCAGAACGGCATCGGGTACTGGACCCCGCCACCACAGCCCCAGTCGCAGCGGGCGTCCATCCGGAAGCCGCGGGGCGCCTTGAGCGGGCGCGGGCTGGAGGCGTCGGCTTCGTAGATGTCGGCGTCGCACCAGGGGCAGAAGGAGGACTTGTCGCTCACCATCCAGCCGCAGTTGTAGCACTCGGCGCCAGTGACGTTGTCCACGTCCTTCCACTGCTGGTCCCGACCGCAGTTGGGGCAGTAGGGCCAGTATTTCTTCAGCTCGTGCCCGCAGACGCAGTGGTGCTCCGGGTGCGGCACGCTGCGGCGGCGGCGCCTACGCGCGGCCATGACGCGTCATCGCCTCGTCCACCAGCCGCTGGATGAACTGGTAGTAATCCATCCCCGCCTTTTCCGCCGCGTTCGCCATGTCGTGGCCATAGCTGATAAAAGGGTTGGCGTTGGCCTCCAGGAACCAGACCTCCCCGTCGGGCGCCAGCCGCACGTCGATCCGGGCGTAGTCGCGAAGCCAGAGGGCGCGGAAGGCACTGCGGCAGATCTCCTCGATCCGCGCCCGGGTGGCCCGGGCCAGCGGCCGGGCGAACACGTTCCGGATCCCCTTCCGCGCCCGGTAATCCTCGTCCCACTTGGCGAACTGGGTGGCGATCCGCTCCTCCGGCCGGGTCCGACGCTTGTCGAACACCATCTCGGTGATCGGCAGCACATCGAGCTCGTCACCGTTGCCGATCAGGCTCACGTAGAGCTCGCGGCCGTCCACGAACTCCTCGGCGATGGCCGGCTGGTCGAACCGCTCGTGGATCATGATGACCCGGTCGGCGAGGGCGGCCTGGTCCTGCACCACCGACGCCTGGGCGATCCCGGCCGACGCGTCGCTCTGGAGCGGCTTCACGATCAGGGGAAAGCGGACCCCGGTGAGCGGTCCCACAGTCTCCCCCTGCCGGTAGGTGACGAAGCCCGGCACCCGGATGCCGTGATGGGCGAGCACTTTCTTGCTCATCGCCTTGTTGCGGGAGACCAGTAGCGCCAGCGGGGGCGATCCGGTGTAGCGCCACCCCTCGGCCTCGAGCATGCCCGGGATCATGTACTCGAGCCCCGCATTGCCGTGGAAGGCCTCGACCGCGTTGAAGACCAGGTCGGGCCGGATGTCGGTCAGGCAGTGCACCAGGTACTGCAGGTCATTGCGCACCCCCACCAGCATCACCTCATGGCCCCGGACCCGCAGCGCATCGGCGATCTGGTACTCCATCTCCGGTTCATCGTGTTTCCACGCCGCGACCTCGGTCGCCATCTGGCGCTCGTGGTCCGGGTGGTCCCACCCGTCGTACGGGGTGTCGAATGTCACCACAACGCGCATCGCAGGCGGTCCGGTCTGGGTGGAATGGAATAGTGGGGGTGTCGGGGAAGCGGCGGGAGGGGCGAGCGACCCGGGCGGATGTGGCGCGGACACCCCTGGTGGCTGGGACAGCCGGACTGCATTATGCTAGCTCTCGTGGACCGCGATACGCACGCTCCGCAGCCGTTGGAGGTGGGAATGGAGTTCACCCCCCGGGAAGCCCGACTCAAGCCCGAGTTCGCCGACCTCTATCCGCCGCTGGTGGCGGGGTTGTGGGAAACGGCGGCTGAGATGGGCGCCAAGGTGCTGCTCTGGCAGGTCCAGCAGCAGGGAACCGACGCGCTCAACAGCCGGATTCTGGACGGGCAACACTTCGAATTCCGGGGCGGGTGGTACCGCGGCGGCGAAACGGAGCTGCGGACACGGGCGAGCGACCCCGCGTTCAACGGACCGAGCTAGCCAGGGCGGGGTCCGGGCGGTATTCGGCCGCCCCGAACACCACCACGCTCGGTGCCCGGTCGGCCACCCGCTGGCCCAGGAACCGGGCCAGCGCCGGGGCGTCGAGCACCGGGTAGCCGCGGTCGGTCAGGTAGCTTCGGATTTCGACGTGGCTGGTGATCCGGTTGGCCCGGACGAAGGCGCTGTCCCAGAAGACCGCCCGGCGGAGGCCGGTGGCATCCCGAAGTGCATAGACCGCTCCGTCGTCGTTCCCCACGTACAGCAGCCCGTCCGCCAGCACCGGTGAGGAGTAGATCCGCCGGCCCGGCCGGTAGCGCCAGCGCTCGGCGCCGGTGGTCCGGTCAAGGGCGTAGAGAGTTCCGGTGGCGTCGCCGACGTAGACGAAGTCGCCGGCCACGGCGGG
>JBBRGH010000366.1:0-3673 GCA_038240915.1 Gemmatimonadales bacterium
GCCGGCGCAGATCACGATCACCGCCACCGATTTCAAGCTCGACATGCCCGCCACCATGGCCGCCGGATCGGTGGACCTCCGGCTGGTGAACAATGGCAAGGAGCTGCACCAGGCGCAGGTGGTCCGCCTGGAGGACGGCAAGACGGCGCAGGACCTCAAGAAGGCGATGGAGCACGAGGGCCCGCCACCGCCCTGGCTCCGATTCGTCGGCGGTCCCAACGGCACCGCTCCGGGCCAGGAAGCGAACAGTATCACGACGCTTACGCCGGGCAACTACGCGATGGTCTGCCTGATCCCGAGCCCCGATGGCGTGCCCCACATCATGAAGGGGATGCTCCAGCCGTTCGAAGTCACCGCCGGCACCGCCTCGGCCGCCCTGCCCGCCGCCGCCGACACCGTCCGGCTCGCCGACTACTCCTTCACGGAGAGCCGGCCCCTCACGCCGGGCAAGCACACCTTCCTGGTCACCAACACGGCGCAGCAGCCGCACGAGCTGGTACTGCTCCGGCTGGCGCCGGGCAAGACGGTCAAGGACTTCGGGGCGTGGGCGACGACCGGCGGGATGAAGGGGCCGCCGCCGGCGTTACCGCTCGGCGGCGTGGCGGTGATCGATGGGGGAGCCAGCGGAGTGTTCACGGCCGACCTGACGCCGGGCGACTACGGCCTGATCTGCTTTGTGCCCGACGCCAAGGACGGCAAGCCTCACCTCATGCACGGGATGATACAGCAGATCACCGTCGGGCAGACGTGAACAGCGCGGCGTACTGACCGTAGCCCTCCGCTTCCAGCCGGTCTGCCGGCACGAAGCGGAGGGACGCGGAGTTCATGCAGTAGCGGAGCCCGGTGGGCGCGGGCCCGTCATCAAAGACATGGCCGAGGTGCGAGTCGGCGTTGGCCGATCGAACCTCCGTCCGCGCCACGCCGAGCTGGCGATCGGTCTTGGTCTTCAGGTTGTCCGGCACCAGCGGCCGGGTGAAGCTGGGCCAGCCGGTGCGCGAGTCGTACTTGTCGAGCGAGCTGAACAGGGGCTCCCCCGAGACCACGTCCACGTAGATCCCCGGCGCGTGGTTGTCCCAGTAGGCGTTGGCGAAGGGCCGCTCGGTCCCCTCGTGCTGCGTGACGGCGTACTGCTCCGGCGTCAGCTTCTGCCGGAGTTCGGCGTCGGTGGGCTTCCGGTAGCTCATCTTGGTGGTATCCCCCCAGAGTTCGTGGAGCCGAACGTCCCGCCGGCAGCCAATCCGGTAGGCCTCGTAGCGTCCGGGATTCTTGCGGTAGAAGCGCTGATGATATGCCTCGGCGGCGTAGAAAGCGGCGGCCGGCTCGATGGCGGTCACCACCGGGGTCTTGAACCGGTGGGAGTCATCGAGCGCCTGCTTCGCGGCCTCGGCCAGGCGCCGCTGGGCCGAGTCGTGATAGAAGATGATGGAACGATACTGCGGCCCGACGTCACAGAAGGCCGAGTTCACGGTCAGCGGGTCGATGTGGTGCCAATAGATGTCGAGCAGCCGCTGGTAGCTGATCCGGGCCGAGTCGAACGTCACCCGAACTGATTCGGCGTGGCCGGTCGAGCCGGTCTCCACGTCCTGGTAGCTCGGATTGACGGTCTTCCCGCCTGCGTAGCCCGCCACCACGTCGACCACCCCCGGTACCCCGTCGAAGGCCTTCTGCATTGACCAGAAGCAGCCGCCGGCGAAGGTCGCCGTGGCCTTTCCGCCTGGCACGGCGCCGGGTTGGGTGGAGTGCTCGCGGGCGGAGGGCTTCGGGGCGGCGCCGGCGGGCCGGCAGCCGAGGGGCAGCAGGCCGAGCAAGCCGGCCAGAGCGGCGGAGGTAAGGCTGAGCAGCGAAGTGGAACGCACGGCGACCAATCCTGTCGGAGACACCGGAAGAACGTCGCCAACCGCGTTTCGGATTCCTAGGCGCTGGCCGGCCGGACGGCCCGGAGCGCGTCGGCGCCACCGGCGGTGCACCGGCGCACGAAATCCTCATGCTCCAGGCGCTCCGCGTCGGACAGCCCGCAGTACCACTCGGCAAGGGCGATGATCGGAGCGGCCCGGCTCTCCTCGAGCGCGCGAAGCTGATACTCGATGTAGGCCTGCTGCTCGGGATCGACCGTGTACTCCATCCGCTCCTGCAGCCCGGCGCAGCGCTTGTCGATATCGCGAATCGTCTTCGCGTGCCGTTCGATGTGGGTCGGCCGCGGAGGCGGCGGCGGTCTCCTGAATTTCATGATCGAATATAGGTCCCTGCGGGCGCCGACGACGTGAGGAGGGACACGAGCAGCCTCTCCCACCGTTGTCTGACCTTGGACAGGAGCCACTCACGTTCCCCGGGATCGGGCAGAATTCGCAGTGAGTTTCCCCTCGCCGACACCCGCCGGCCGGCGGGTGCCGGCCGCCTGATTTCGGCCTCCCAATTCTTGAAGTCACATGACGTTACGATTGGCTGGCGCATCGGCACCTCTCCATCCGCCAAGCGGCCCTGGTCCGGGCGAGTTGGCTCCGCACCCAGCCCAAGGAAGCCTGGTGCGAGATCTACCTGCTGGTGGCGGCACTGTTGCGCCGGGCCGTGGGCCGGCGGTCTCGGCCGGTGGCCGTCACCGCGCGGCCAGCGCCAGACTGACCGTGGTGCCGGCCAGCAGCTCGCGGCGAACCAGGCCGGCCTGGGCGAGCACCTTGGAAGGGTACCGCCGGCAGTCCGGCGTATTGGTGCCCCGGACGCAGCCGTTGTACCGCAGCAGCGCCGCCGCGGAGGATGTGGTCCGGCGGAGGTCGCGGGCGAGAATCAAGGTCCCGTGACAGATGTTGCTGTCCACGTCCACCAGATCGCTCGACTGGCAGAGCTGGGCACCGGCGTGGATCGGCATCACCTGCATCAGGCCCTGGGCGCCGACCGAGCTCGTCGCCCCGGGGCGGAGGGTCGTATTCTCGGTCAGGAGCACGGCGGCGATCAGGGAGGGCGGCACCTGCTGGCGGCGGGACTCGCGGACCACGGCCCGGCTGATCCGGCGGACGAGCACGCGATCCGTATTGTAGCGGCCCAGGAGGCGCTCCAGGGGCAGACGAACCTCCGACGGCGGCAGGAGCGCCTCGGCCCGGAGGCTGTCGGCATAGGTACCCCTGGCGGGCACCCCGGCGCCCCCGACCGCCGGGGCCGAACTGGAGCTGCCAGCGGTCACGTCGGCCACGGAGCCCACGCCGTCCCGCGCGGTCGGCATGGTCGGGGCGAGTAGCAGAGCCAGGAGTCCGGTCGAGAGTACACGCATGGTGGCTTCCTCCGTACCGTGAGTCGTCCATGAGTGCCACTTATTGCAGCGGCGCGTCGGGCTGGGGTAGGATCCGACCGCCCGTGCCACGACCACCCTAGGGGCAGGTCCCGGGCTAGGCCGGGCCGCAACCGGAAACCGTTGGGGCGCCAGCGGAAGGCACAGCTTGCAGCAAATGTGAGTGCCCGCCCACTGTGGCACCGCCACAGCAAGCGCACCCCCGGGCCTCCCTGGCTCTGGACAGCAGCGGGTTCCTGCGTTCTACTCTTGCCTGGCGGGCCCTTTCCGGTCCCGCCGTACCCCCCATTCCTCCCCAGCAGAAAGGAGCCCGCTCTGCTCATGGTGTCCCTCGGCCACCTTTGGCTTCCGATAGTGCTCTCGGCGGTGCTGGTGTTCGTGACCAGCTCCATC
>JBBRGH010000367.1:0-3672 GCA_038240915.1 Gemmatimonadales bacterium
CACCCCCCCGCCCGCCCCAGGCCCGCCAGCCGAAGTAGACCGGAATCCCCGCCAGGATGATCGCGAAGGTGATGCCGGTGTTGACCGGATCGGTCCAGAGCGCGTTCACCACCATCGCGACCGAGGCCAGCAGGAAGAGAACCGGAACCACCGGATACCCCCAGGTGCGGTAGGGGCGCGGCATGTCGGGGCGGGTGCGGCGGAGTACGAAGACCGCGGCCACCGCCAGGGCGTAGAAGGGCCAGATGCCGAGGATGAACTTGTCGGCCAGCTGCTGGAAGTCGTTGAACAGCACGTAGAGCACGCCGAGCGTCGTGGCCAGCCAGATGGCCACCGACGGACTCTGGAAGCGGGGCGAGATCCGGGCGATCACCTGGAAGAAAAGCCCCCGGTCGGCCATGGCGAAGAAGATCCGGGGGCCCGTCATCATCGACCCCGTGAGCGCGCCGAAGCAGGAGAGCATCACGATCCCCGACACCACGGCTCCGCCGGCGCCGGCGAAGAGCGGGATCCGGTCGGCGGCGGTGGCGGCGACCAGTCTGGACGCAGCCATTTCCGGGAGCGGGACCAGGTAGATGTAGGCGACGTTGAGCAGCAGGTAGACCAGCACGATCGCCACGGTGCCGAGGATCAGGGCCAGCGGCAGGGTCCGGCCCGGGTCCTTCACCTCGCCGCCCATGAAGGACAGGTCGGCCCAGCCGTCGTACGTCCACATGATGGAGATCAGGGCCGTGCCCAGGAGCGACAGGTCCAGGCCGCCCTGCCAGGCCGGGGTGAAATGGGACGTGCCGGCCGCGGGGCCCGTGAACCCCAGCAAGGCCAGCGCCGCCAGGGCGCCGAACTTGGCGATCGTGGTCAGGTTCATCACCGCGGCCGCGCTGCTCACCCCCACGTAGTTCACCGCGCCCATGATCAGGATGGCCAGGGCGGCCACCCAGCGTACCTGTACCGGATCGAGATGGATGAAGTAGCCGAGGTACTCGGCGAAGATGGTGGCGATGGCGCCGAGGGCGGAGGCCCGGATGACGGTGAGCTCGGACCAGCCGAAGAGGAAGGCCGGGAGCGGGCCGAAGCCCTCTAGGATGTAGGCAAATACCCCACCCGATCGGGGCATCGCCGCCGCGAGCTCGGCATAGGTCAGGGCGCCGAACAGCGCCACCAGCCCGCCCACGACCCAGGCCAGCAGCACCGGTCCCGACTGGTGCAGCCGGTCGGCCACGCCGGCCGGAACCCGGAAGATGCCGCTGCCGATGGTGGACCCCACCAACACGGCCACGGCGCTGCCGAGACCGAGGTGGCGGGGGAGCCGTTCCCCCCACGCATCACGTTGGACGGACATGAGCTAAATATAGCCTTGACAACGCTCTGCCGGACACGTTCTTTCCCCGCAATATGAGTGAACCGACCCCCGACCGGGCGCGCCTACTACGCCGGCTCGCCTGGACCGGCAGCGGCCTGGCTCTGGGCCTGATCGTGCTCGGCGGGGTCGTGCGGATCACCGGCTCCGGCATGGGCTGCGGCGACCATTGGCCCCGCTGCGACGGCCAGTGGTTCCCGCCGCTCGACCTTCCGACCCTGATCGAGATCGGCCATCGCTGGGCCGCCGCCTTGGTGAGCCTGATGGTCTTCGCCGTGGCCCTGGTGGCCTGGCGCCGCCATCGGAACGAGCCCGCCCTCCGGAATCCCGCCCTTCTCGCCGCAGCGCTGCTGGTGGTGCAGGTACTGCTGGGCGCCGTCACCGTGAAGCTGGCCCTGCCGCCCTGGGTCATCATCACCCATCTGGCCAACGCCATGGTACTGCTGGCGACCCTGATGGTGGTGGCCCTCCGGGCCGGTGACCCTCTAGGTTCGGCCCTGTCCCGGATCGAGCCGCGGCACCGGGACCACCGGCTGGTGCTGGCCACCGCGGCCTTCGGCTTCGTGGTGATCTTGTTCGGCGCCCAGGTCGCCAATTTCCACGCCGGGCTTCTCTGCCTCGGCTTCCCCCTCTGCGACGGCAGTGTGCTGCCCCCGGCCTCCTCGCTGGCGGCCCTGCACTGGACCCACCGGGTGCTCGCCTTTGCCTTCCTCGGCTTGACCTTGGGGTCGGCGACCCGGATCAGCCGGCGGAGCGATCCCGCTGCCCAGGCGCTCCGGCGCGCCGCCGGGATGGTCCTGGCCGCCACCGTGGCGCAGATCGGCGTGGCGGCGGCCATGGTGCTCCACCTGCTCCCGCCGGCACTCCGGGCGCTCCACCTGCTGGTCGGAACCCTGGTGTGGGCGACCCTGGTCCTGCTGGTGTTCCGCTCCGGCCGGACGCCGGCGGCGGCACCCGAGGAGGTCGCCCTGGGAGAGGCCGGCATTCGGCGACCCTCCCTGGTGGCCGACCTGGTGAGCCTGACCAAGCCCAGAATCATCTCCTTGCTGCGGGTGACGACTATCGCCCCGATGTTCATCACGCCGGCCGGGCTGCCGACCTGGAGCCAACTGTTCTGGGTGCTGGTGGGCGGCTACCTGATGGCCGGCGGCGCCAACGCCATCAACATGTGGTTCGACCGGGACATCGACACCCGGATGACCCGCACCCGGCTCCGGCCGATTCCGTCGGGGCGGATTTCCGCGGCCTTCGGGCTGGCCTTCGGCGTGTCGCTCGGTCTGGCGGCCTTCGCGGTCTTTTGGTACCGGGTGAACCCGCTGAGCGCCTGGCTGGCCCTGGCGGGACTGCTGTTCTATGTCTTCGTGTACACCATCTGGCTCAAGCGGACCAGCCCGCAGAACATCGTGATCGGCGGCGCCGCCGGCGCCTTCCCGCCGCTGGTCGGGTGGGCGGCCATGACCGGCCGGCTCGACCTGGCAGCGGTGTACCTGTTCGCCATCATCTTCTACTGGACGCCGCCGCACTTCTGGGCTCTGGCCCTGATCAAGCAGGCGGACTATGCCCGGGCCGGGATCCCGATGATGCCGGTCGTCCGGGGCGAGGCGCGCACCAAGTACGAGATGACGGTGTATACCCTGATGCTGCTGCCGCTCACGATCATGCCCACCCTGTTCGGGGCCCTGGGCCTGTTCTATGGCGTGGCGGCGGCCCTGCTCGGTGCCCGGCTCCTGTGGTATTGCATCCGGCTGCTCCGGGCGCCCTCGATCACCCCGCTGGCGTGGCAGATGTACCGGTATTCCCTGCTGTACCTCGCGCTCCTGTTCGTGGCCATGGGCATCGACCGGGCACTCCCCTGGCGCTACCCCGCTGCCGCCGGCCCGGTCATCATTCTAGGCCGTCCCGGCAGCCCGGATGGCGTGCCCGCGGCGGCGCATCTGCACCCATGAGGCTTCAGAAGGGTAGTGGCTCAGGATGACTGGCCCCGGACGTGTGTTGACTACCGCCTGCCGTGATTCCGTGGTAATTCCCGCCGTCCCGCTTCCCGCCCATGTCTGACGCCGCGGCGCCGGCCCCCGGCCGCCGGATTCCCCGGCCGGGCCGCCTGGTACGGCTGTGGCCCCGGGTGCGCCCGTACCGGGGCCTGCTGGCGGGGGCCACGGTCGCCCTGGTCCTGAGCAGTGCTGCGAGCCTCGCCTTCCCGATGGTCGTGCGCTACCTGCTGGACGCGGCGTTCGTGAGCCGGAACCGCTCGCTGCTCGACCACATCGCGCTGGGCCTGGTGGCGCTGTTCTCGGTCCAGGCAGTGCTCAACTACA
>JBBRGH010000368.1:0-3662 GCA_038240915.1 Gemmatimonadales bacterium
GCGATTCGATCTACAACGGCGCGGAGGACAACGCCTCGGGAACGGCGGGCGTCCTGGCCACGGCGGAAGCCTTCACCCGGAGTGGCGTCCACCCGTCCCGCTCGCTGGTCTTCATCGGCTTCGCCGCGGAGGAGTCGGGCCTGCTCGGCTCGCAGGCCCTGGCGACCACGCCGCCGTTCCCGCTCAAGGACATGGCCGCCATCCTGAACCTCGACGTGCTCAACCTCTATGGCCGGACGCGCGACTTCTCGGCGCTCGGACTCGATCAGTCGTCCCTGGGCCGCACCATCACCGCGGCCGCCGCGGCGGAGGGGCTCAAGGTGACCGCGAACGAAGAGGCGCTCATCCGCGGGGCGTTCTTCCGATCAGACCACTTCAGCCTGGCCCGCGCCGGGGTGCCCGGGACCAGCCTGGAAAGCGGGTCCGACTTCGTGGGGAAACCGGCCGGGTGGGGGAAGGAGCAGAAGGATCTCTACGTCGCAAAACGGTACCACCAGCCTAGCGACCAGATCCTGCCGTGGTTCAGCTATGAGGGCGCGTTGCAACAACTTCGCGTCACCGTCAGGACAGCGCTGCTGGTTGCCAACGCTTCGGGTCAGCCAACCTGGAACAGCGGGTCTGAGTTCCGGGAGGCCGGGGAGGCCCGTCGGGCGGCGAAGTAGCCCGGTAGATTCTACGGGCGGCGGGAGTTATGCCCCGCCGCCCTACCGCAGTGGCATTGCCCCGCCTATCTTCCCCGCCGCTTACGCCCTGCCCCCCTCCCAGGAGCGTTTCTGGAACTGCCCAACCAGCATCGGATTCCGCTGACCTGGCTCCTCGAAAACGCCGGGCCTTCAATCCGTTACCGCGCCTACACGGAGCTGGCCCCCCCGGGCTTCGTCTCCCCCGAGGTCATCTCGGCGGAGCATTTGGCCGTGGCCGAATCCAAGACGGCGTTGGCGGTGGTCAAGAAGCAGAAGGACACTGGAGTCTGGGGCGGGAACCTGCTGGGGTTGGCGCCGTCGGCCGCACAGGGCATCAAGGACGTCGGGACCATTCCGCAGTACCGCCGCCTGCTGCAGCTCGAGTGGCCCCGTGCCAGCCGCCCGTTCAAGCTCGCCGACCGGGTAATGTTCCGGCTGCTGAGCCGGGACGAAGACCCGGCCCTCCTGTTCGAGTTCCAGAAGGTCGCCAAGTCGGACGAGGATGCGGAGGCGTGGGCCCGAGCCACCATGCGCGAGGCGTCGTCCGCCGCGCTGGCCGAGGCGGGCTACGCGGACGATCCCCGTCTCCGCGGCGCGGGCCACAAGATCGCCGACGGAATCTCCCAGTTCCTCCGAAGCCCGCTGGCGGAGAAGCCGTTCGCCAAGTCGGCCAAGCAACTGGTGCTTCATCCGGAGGCCCATCCGCCGAGCTGGTACTCGGTGGCCATGCTCTCGTTCATGCCCAACCTGCAGCGCGAGCGCGCGGGCTTTACCGAGCGTCTGGGGCACTACCTGGCGCAGCCGGCGCCCAAGAAGGCATTCGTCATCCAGGTCGGGAAGCGGACCGTGAAGCCCCAGCACCTCCTGCTGGGCGATCCGATCGACGCGGACGCCAAGGGTCTGCCGACCGACGTGCCGCTGGCCCTGCACTACATCGAGCTCATGGCCCGCATGGGCGCGCTGCCGTGGGCGCCGGTCGCGTCGAAGGTGCTGGGCCGGCTGCTCAAGGACTGCGACGACACCGGGGTCTGGCGGCCCAAGAACCTGCGGTCCCAGCCGAAGGCCGTGAATAGGATCACCTACCACTACTACCCACTTCTGGCCGACGCGAAGACGACCGATGGTCGCGAGGTGGATGTCACCTTCCGGTTGGCACTCATCGCCAAGCTCCTGGGATGGTCGATCGAGTACGTCTGAGGTCCGAACCCTCATCACTGTCTTGCGCTCCAGCATGTAGTATCCCAGACTACTAACCATGGCCCGCATCGACCTCACCCATTTCGGCTTCACCCCGACGGAAAGCCTGGTCTATGAGGTCCTGCTCACCGGCGGCCCGGGCACCGGCTATGGGATTGCCCGGTCGGCCGGCCTGGCTCGCGCGAACGCCTACAGCGCACTCGAGGGGCTGGTGACGAAAGGCGGCGCGCGGGTGGACGGCGGACGGCCCAAGCGCTACCGGCCCGAGACGCCGGCAGCCTTGATCGCCCGGATCTCGACCGACCACGGCCAGGCGCTCGACCGGCTGAGCGGGGACCTCGAGACTGTCAGCGTCCCCACCACGTCCACGCTGATCGAGATCGAATCCGGGCGCGCGATCCTCCAGCTCATCACTCACGACCTGGCCCGCGCCGCCGGGTCGGTGGCGCTGTTCGCGCCCGCCGACGCCTTTCCCCTGCTCGCGCCGGCGCTCCGGAGACCCTATTCGGTAGGCCTCCCGCTGGTGCTCTGCGCCACCGGCCCGGTCGACCTCGGGTTCGCGGTCGTGGAGGTCGTGAGCGAGATCAACGGCTGGCCGGGCATGCCGATCATCAGCGTGGTGGACGATCGTAGCGCCATCCTCGCGACCCGGCAGGGCGTCGACGTGCGCGGCCATTGGAGCACCGCTCCCGCCTTTGTGGCCGGCGCCCGGCTTGCCCTGGAACAGCTCCGGCGGCGGACATGACCGAAGACCCACTCGACGAAGCGATGCTCGAGCTGCAGCGGGAATACCTCGCCGAGTTTCCCGACCGGCTCGAAGAGCTGCGCGACGACATCTCCGCCTTTCGGGCGCTGCGGCCGGAGGCCGCCGCCTCGCTCAAGAGCCGGTTCCACCGGCTGGCGGGCTCCGGCGGATCGTACGGCTTCCCCGAGATCAGCGTGGTGTCGCGCGAGATGGAGCAGTGGATGGCGAACAAGCCCGCGCCGGGCGAGGCCCCTCGCCTGGATGAGGCCGTGGACCGGCTGGCCACGCTCTTCCGCCAGGCGCAGGCGCGGATGGGGACGCCGGCTCGGCCCACGGGGCGGCGTCTCCGCGCCACGGTGATCCTGCCCGCGTCGGCCGAGGCGGAGCGGATCGCCGCGGCCATCGAAGCAGAGGGGTACGACGTCCGGCTCGGCCACCGGCTCGAGAATCCGGCCGACACGCCGCCGGGAGAGCGGCCTGACCTCCTCATCGTCGGCACCGCGGCCGGTGAGGGCGACCCGTCCGCCGTCGCGTCGGCCTGGACCAGCCACGCGATCCGGCCCCGCGCGGTGGTGCTGATCGAGACCCTGCGCGCGGTCGACCGGCTGCGTGCGATCGCGGCCGGGGTCGACGCCGTGATCGCCGTCGAGCGAATGCAGGAGGATCTCCCGCGCTACGCCCGCACGCTGGCGCAGGCCGGGGCGCCTCCGTCGGCCGTGATGGTCGTGGAGCACGACGCCGAGCGGGCGGCCGCGGCGGCGCGGGTGCTCGAGGGGGCCAACATCCGGGTCGTCCGCTGCGCGCTCGCGGAGGCCGTGCAGGAGCTGCTCGACCGCGAGGTCCCGGATCTGCTGCTGCTTGCGGCTCGGCTTCCCGACGGCGACGGCGCCACGGTCGCCCGGATCGTCCGCGACGACCCACGATTCCGGATGATGCCGATCGTGTTCCTCGGCAAGGAGGACGTGCGCGACCGCGTGACCGCCCTCCAGGCCGGCGCGGACGATTTCCTGCCGATCCCGCCCGACCCGGAGCTCCTG
>JBBRGH010000369.1:0-3625 GCA_038240915.1 Gemmatimonadales bacterium
GGACTCGAAGACCGAGGTCTTTTCGGTAGCGCTGGCCCCCGCAGCGGCGCGCCTCGACGGAGGAATCAACCCAGGAACACGACCTCCTCGAGGGTGTATCCGACGTTCCCGCAGGCACCGCACTGCCAGACGACACCGTCGGTCCCGTCGTCACCCTCGATTGGCGCGTGGAATACCACAGTGAGCTCGCCATGCTCGAGGCGGATCGTCTTTGCGATCCGCACGGCCGGTTCAAACTTCGTGATCTCGTAGGCGTCGCCGCAATCGCGACATCCGTAGGTCATTGTCAAACTCCCGTTATCTGTCGGCTGCCGGTCAGGCAGGGCGCTGATCTTCAGCGAGAGCCGAGCCTCGGCGACCAGAACCAGACGTCAAGGGGTCAGATCCGGACGTGTGGGACGTGGCTGGTCGACCTGAGAGTGGCCGGCCCATGGCTGCTCACGAACAGCCGGCATAGCGGCGACCGTGACTTCAGGCCGGATAGCCACGTCGCAAACGTGCCACGTGAGTGAGCTAAGTTGTGGCGGGCTCGTTGACTGGCTTCGTGCGACCGGCACCGCCATCCGCGAAGAACGAGGCGCCGCCCATCCGGCGGTGAGTCGCCAGACCGGCGGCGTGCATCGGTTAGTGCCGCAGCACGCGGACGCGCACGGGGCCGATCCGCTCGAACATTGCAGCGAAAGACTCTTCGTCGGCGACGAACCCGCCACCGTCGTAGATGAGGAAGAGAGCGCTCCGCGCTCGCGCTGCGTACTTGGGGATGTCGGCGAGGATCTCGTCCGTGACCCTCCGAACGTCCGATCGCTGCTTGACGAGCTTTACCTCAACGAACAACTCCGGCTCGCCCGGGTTATCCGCGGACTTGTCGCTGCTGAAGTCGGGGCGCGTGCCGACTGGCCCAAACGAGACGGTGGGAAACTCCCGGATGAGATTGCTCTCGGCAGCCGTCACGGCGACGTCGATCTCGCGCTGAACATCGGTCTCGACGGTTGGGCGCGTGGCGGCGAAGGCCTTTCGGAGCGCGGGCGCCACGAGGCCCGCGATGCGGTCGGCGAGGCGCTGCCACGGCTCCCGCCGATGCTCGAGCTGGCCTATCCGTCCCAACAGGCTGCTGGGCGGCAGTCGACCTCGCAGGTAGTCGGGCGCGCCCTCCGCCCAGACCTTCTGGTACGCCGCGTTCACCTGGGTCGCATGCCGCTGGACCAGGGTGTTGTCGCGGATCAGCGGAATCTCCCCAGAGCTGATCACTGAAACTCCCCAGGTCTCGGGCATCCGGATCGGGCCAATCTGACGCTCCGGTCCAGGAAACGGGGTAGGGCCCCACCCTCTGCTGATGGAGTTGGAAGACCAGCAGCAGCAGCGGAGAGGCCCCGGCCTATGCTCACACAGGGAGAAGACGTGGAGATCCACGCTCTCGCAGGGCGGGGCTGGTCGATCTCGGCCATCGCCCGCCATCTCGGGCGCGACCGCAAGACGGTCCGCGCCTATGTCAGCGGCCGGCGGACACCGGGTGGCAGGCGGCGGGCGGCGCCGGACCCGCTCGAGCCCTTCATCACCTATCTCGCGGCCCGCTTCGTCGATGACGCGCACCTCTGGCTGACGGCGCTCTATGACGAGGTCGTGCCGCTCGGCTACCCCCGCAGCTATCCGTCGTTCGCCCGGGCCGTCCGCGCGCACGGCCTCCGGCCCCACTGTGAGCCCTGCGCCGGGGTTCGGGGCAGGGCCACGATCGAGATCGAGCACCCGCGTGGCGACGAAATTCAATGGGACTGGTTCGAGCGCCGGCGAGCGCCCTGGGGTGGCACCGCGCACGTCCTGCTCGGCACCCTGCCGTACTCGGGCAGGGTCCGGGGCGTGATCTCGACGTCGGAGGATCAGCCCCATCTCATCGAGGCACTCGATGGCGTCCTGCGCCGCCTGGGCGGCACGACCCCCGCCTGGCGGACCGATCGCCTGACCACGGTGATCGTGCCGGGCACCGGCGACGTCCAGGCGTCGTTCGCTCCGGTCGCGCGGCACTACGGGGCCATCATCCGGCCCTGCCCACCACGGCGGGGAAACCGGAAAGGTTCGGTCGAGGCCGCCGTCCGCTATACCTGCGGACGCTGGTGGCGAACGCTCGCTGTCACCAGCATGGCCGAGGCCCAGACGAGCCTCGACCGCTTCTGTGCCACCCTCGCCGACGCCCGACCGAGGGATGGGACCACCGTCGGCGCTCTGGCGACCTCTGAGCCACTGAGAGCGTTGCCGGCCCTGCCGTACCCCGCCACGATCGAGCAGGCGAGCCCGGTCGACGCGAACGCCACGGTCGCCTACCGGGGTGCCCGGTATTCGGTCCCGCCGGGCTTCATCGGCGCCGTTCTCACGGTCCGCCAGCGCCTGGGGAGCCCGACCCTCGAGATCGTCACCGGCGCAGGTGCCCTCGTGGTGACCCACAGGGTCGGCCGGGGTCTCGTCCGGACCGACGAGCACAGGGTCCTCCTCGAGCACGCCGTCCTGGGCGCCTTCTCGACCGAGCGGCCCTGCGAGCGCAAGGGCAACCACCCACCGGGTCCCGCCGCACGGGTCGCGGCGGGCGCGCTCCGGGGCGGGATCGAGGCGAGAGAGGTCGTCGTCGACCTCGCCCGCTATGCTGCGCTCGTCGAGGCAGCCCGATGAGCGCAGCGTCGGACGGCTCGGTCTACCAGGCGCTGCGGGGACACCTCGCCACGCTCCGCCTCGCCGCTGCCGCCGAGGCGCTGCCAGGGGTCCTCGAGGAGGCCCGCAGCGAGGGTCTCGGCCACACCGCCATGCTCGAACGCCTGCTGTCGATCTAGGTCACCGCCACCGAGGCGAGGCGTCGGGCGAGCCTCGAGCGGTTCGCCTCGCTGCCGGCTCCCTGGCGCCTCGCCGACTTCGACTTCGAGGCCCAGCCCTCGATCGATCGGGCACTCGTCAACGAGCTCGGCACGTTGCGCTTCCTCGAGGACGCCACCAATGTCCTCTTCATCGGGCCGCCGGGCGTCGGCAAGACGATGCTCGCGGTCGCGCTCGCCCGGGCGGCGGTCGAAGGCGGCTACCGCGCCTACTACACGACCGCGGCCGACCTTGCGGCGCGCTGCCACCGGGCGGCGATCGAGGGCCGCTGGGCCGCGACCATGCGCTTCTTCGCCGGGCCGAAGCTGCTCGTGATCGACGAGGTGGGATACCTGCCGATGCCCGCCGAGGGCGCGGCGGCGCTCTTCCAGGTCATCAGCCAGCGATATGGTCGGGGTTCGATCGCCCTGACGACGAACTTGGGCATCGCAAGCTGGGGCCGCATCTTCGACGACCCGACGGTCGCCGCCGCGATGCTCGACCGGCTTCTCCATCGCAGCGTCGTCTTCAACATCGACGGCGACAGCTACCGGATGCGGGCCCACCAGGCGCGGGCCACGCAGCTCCGAAAGGGGGTGATGGCGCCCTCGAACCGCTAAGGAGCCGTCAGCGAATAACTTGACATTTGCAGGCTGTCTTGGTATGCTCTCCGGGTGATCGACGAGGGCGCCATCCGGACGCGGTACCAGGCGGTGGCGTCCGCGCTCGACGAGCGGTCACGGCGGCTCCTGCTCGGCGCTGAGGCACTCGCTGCCGGGCGAGGCGGTCA
>JBBRGH010000370.1:0-3604 GCA_038240915.1 Gemmatimonadales bacterium
CGCCGTACTTCTGGATCTCGGGAGCGCGCTGACCCGTGTGGGGCCTCGGGCTGGGGGACGAGGTGGCCTGCCGGGCGCGGGGCGCCGCGGCGGTGCGGCTGCTGCCGTTGGATCGTTGAACCACGGGGACCTCCTGGGGGAAAGGTGAGGGCAGGCAATGGTAGCAGGACGGAGGTGACCCTCCCGTGAGGCGGGTCACTTGCTCCCCGGCGGCAACTGATGTACGTTTTCAGCATCTCGGGAGGCGGCGCGTACCCGACAAGCGACGTGTTGTAGAAGGGGCTGGCGGTTGCGCCAGCCCCTTTTTTCTCCACAAGGGCGGTGCCATGACCGAAGTGAGGCTGCGCGACGAGGACAGCCTGGAGCGGGCGCTCAAGCTGTTCAAGCGGAAGCTGCAGAAGTCAGGATTGTTCGGCGAGTTGCGCCGTCGCCGGCATTACGTCAAGCCGAGCGAGGCGCGCGCGATCAAGACCGCCGCCGCCCAGCGGCGCAAGCGCAAGAAGAAAGTCACCAAGAGCGAATGGTAGACTGCTCCGGCTGAGCGCCTCGCTCAGCCGGTTTTTTGCGCCGCAGCTAGTTCCTCTTCTTCTCGATGTTGTCGGTCTTCTTCAGCGTGTCCACATCGATCGTGGTGTCGGCCTTCACGATCGTGGTGTCCTTCACGCGGCTGGACTGAATGACCGTATCGATCCCCGCCCGGTCCTTGTCCAGCGCGCCGGTATCGGCGTCCCGCTTCTGACATCCACCAAGCACGGCCACCAGCGCCAGTGCGGCTGCGATCTTCGTCATGCTCAGCTCCTCGGTACGGGACAGGTGACGGACGAACCGTCAGGTGGACTGACTGGCGAGAAGATGCCCGAAGTGTCGATCAGGCGCGGTGATGACACTCACACGGCGGTGGGCCAGTGTTCCCGGGGACATAGACGCCGAGGGGCCTGGCCCGGTGTTCCCGGTGCCCAGGCCCCTCGTCACCTGCCTCCCACCACAGGGTGCTGCTAGCCTTCCCGTCGCTCGGCCTGGCGTGCCTGCCATGTCCTCGAACGGGCGCGCGTGTCCGGGTCCCTCACGACCACGCCCCAGATCTCAGGGTGCTGGTCAAACCACTCGCGCTCATCCTCCGGCGCGTCGTTCCATCCGTTGTAGTCGCAAGTCATCATGGTCTGCCATCCTTCCTCACCGGCTCCAGCAGCGGAGCCAAGCCTCACCCGAAGCAGGGACCGTGCCAGCCTGACCGCTGAAACGACAGGCGTGGCGAAGCGGTTCCAATGGCGAGCTATGTTCAGCTATGCCCCAGCCACCCATCCCGCTCCCGATCGACGTGGCCATTCCCGAACTGCGGCAGGCACTCGCCGGGGCCGGCGCCGCCGTGCTGCAGGCCCCGCCGGGGGCGGGAAAGACCACCCGGGTGCCCCTGGCGCTGTTGGCCGAGCCCTGGCTGGCAGGCCGCCGGATCTTGATGCTCGAGCCTCGGCGACTGGCCGCGCGGGCGGCGGCCCAGCGGATGGCCCAGACGCTGGGGGAAAGTCCGGGAGGCACCGTGGGCCACCGCATTCGCCGGGACACCAAGGTGGGCCCGGGCACCCGGATCGAGGTGGTGACCGAAGGGGTGCTGACCCGGTTGCTGCAATCCGACTCTGCATTGGAAGCGTTTGGCCTGGTCATCTTCGACGAATTTCACGAGCGCAGTGTTCATGCCGACCTGGGACTCGCCCTGACCCTGCAGACCCGGGCAATCCTGCGCGAAGATCTCCGGGTGTTGATCATGTCCGCCACCCTCGACGGGGGCCCGGTGGCCACCCTGCTGGCCGGAGCACCCATGGTGACCAGCGCCGGGCTCAGCCATCCGGTGGACACCCGCTACCGGCCGCCTCGGGCGGAGAGCCGGGTGGAGGCGAGCGTAGCCGCAGCCGTGCGGGAAGCCCTGGCGACCGATGACGGCGACATTCTCGCCTTTCTGCCCGGGGCGGCCGAGATCCGGCGAACCGAAGCGCTGCTGGCCGGGGTCGAGGCCGACGTCGTGATGCTGCACGGCAGCCTGCCGCAGGCACGGCAGGACCGCGCGCTCCGGCCCGGCCCGGGCGGGCGCCGGAGGGTGGTGCTGGCCACCTCCATCGCCGAGACGAGCCTGACCATCGACGGCGTGCGCGTGGTGGTGGATGGCGGCCTGGCTCGGGTGCCGCGGTACTCACCCAGGAGCGGAATGACACGCCTGGCGACCGTGCGGGTGTCCCTGGCGTCGGCCGATCAGCGCCGCGGCCGGGCTGGCCGACAGGCACCGGGCGTGTGCTATCGTATCTGGAGTCGGTCCGAGGAGCCCACCTTCCTGCCGCGGGGGGTACCCGAAATCCTGGAGACCGATCTCGCACCGCTGGCCCTCGAGCTGGCCGTCGCGGGGGTCGCGGATCCCGCGCAACTGTCCTGGCTCGACCCGCCGCCGGCCGCCGCGCTGGCTGAAGCGCGAGCGCTGTTGCGCCAGGTGGGCGCCATCACGGGCGAAGGGGCAGCCACCCCGCACGGCCGGCAGCTGGCGTCGGTCGCGCTCCCGCCCCGATTGGCGCACATGGTGGTTCGAGGGCGCGAGCTGGGTGCGGGGTCGGAGGCCTGCGACCTGGCGGCGCTGCTGAGCGAGCGAGACCTCGTCCGCCCGGGTGACGGCCGCGCCGACGCGGACCTCGGCCTCCGGCTGGACCTGCTCCGGGGATCGCTGGTCCGCTCCGATGTCGATGACGACGCGTTGCGCCGGGTACGGACCGAGGCTCGGCTCTGCCGGGGATCGGCCGGGAGCAGATCGTCGGACGCTGGAGCCCTGTCGACGGGGGCGCTGCTGGCGCTCGCCTACCCGGATCGCATCGGGCAGCGCCGGCCAGGAGCCGCGGGCCGATATCTGCTTCGAAACGGCCAGGGCGCCATGCTCGACCCCCAGGCCCTTGCCCCCGAGGAGTATCTCGTCGCGGCGGAGCTCGACGGGCAGGCGCGGGAAAGCCGGGTCTATCTCGCGGCGCCGATCAGCCTGGCCGAGATCGAGAGCCTGTTCGCCAACGACATCGTACGGGAGGATGTACTCGAATGGGACGCCGCGGCGCGCGCAGTGGTCGGTCGCCGCCGCCGCCGGCTCGGCGCCCTCGTGCTCCAGGAGAGTTCGCTGCCCGACCCGGATCCGGCGCGGGTGGCCGAGGTGATGGCCGCCGCGGTGCGGCGCGAAGGCGTCGAAAGGCTTCCCTGGGGGGAGGCCGGCCGTCGAATCCGGGAGCGCCTCGCCTTTCTCCACCGGGCAGAGCCCGACTGGCCCGATGTGTCGGCCGACGCCCTGATCGCGGATCTCGACGTCTGGCTGGCACCGAGCCTCACCGGTGTCCGCCGCTGGGAGCAGCTCGACCGGCTCGACCTGGGCGAACTCCTGCTGAACCGGCTGCCCTGGGAGCGGCGTGCAGTCTTCGACGAATGGGCCCCCGGCCATGTGGAGGTTCCGAGCGGCTCGCGCGTTCCCGTGGACTACTCGGACCCGTCAGCCCCGGTGTTGGCGGTGCGTCTCCAGGAGGTGTTCGGCCTGACGGATACGCCCACGATCGCGCGGGGGCGGGTGCCGCTGACGCTCCACCTGCTC
>JBBRGH010000371.1:0-3583 GCA_038240915.1 Gemmatimonadales bacterium
CACCTGTACGGTCCGTTCGGCTGGCCGCAGCTCACCAACGTTCACCGGATCGAAGGGGGCGGCACCGAGTTTCCCATGATGATCCACGACGGTTCGGCCGACCAGGGGCTCATCGTGCATGAGGGCGGTCACAACTACACGATGGGCCTGCTGGCCAACAACGAGTGGCGGGAGGGCTGGCTCGACGAGGGCTTCACCAGCTTCCAGACCAGCTGGTTCTGGGAGACGCAGGGCAAGGAGAGCTACGGCGAGACCGAGTCGAACGTGCTGGAGCTCGATCTGGACGACTACAGCGAGCCGCCCAGCCTCGAGGCCCAGGCCTACCGCGACTTCGTCTCCTACAACATCGCCATCTACACCCGGGGCGAGCTGTTCTTCCACCAGCTCCGCGCCATCGTGGGCGACGAGACGATGCACCGGATCCTCCGCACCTTCTACCAGCGGTGGAAATTCCATCATGTGGACGAGGCCGCCTTCCGGGCGGTGGCGGAGGAGGTGTCCCACCGGGATCTCTCGACCTTTTTCGCCCAGTGGCTGCATACCACCGAGCTGTACGACTACGCGGTGGGCCGGGTCAGGACGCGCCGCGACGGCGACGGCTATCTCACCCGGGTCGAGGTAGTCCGGAAGTCGCCCGGCCGGTTCCCCCAGGACGTGGCGGTGCTCGCCCAGGGCGACACGGCGCTGGCCCGGACCGACGGACTGGCCGAGCGGGAGTGGGTCGAGCTCCGGACCCGGACGCGGCCCCGGTCGGTCCTGGTCGATCCGCTGGTCCGCTCGCACGACTGGAACATGCTCAACAACCGGCGCCGGCTCGGCTTCTCGCTGTCGCAGCTGGTGGCGCCGCTGCCCGCCACCGACGTCTACCTCCACCGGTACTTCAGCACCCGGGTCCGCCGCGACCGGCTCTCCCTCGGCTTCCAGCCGGTGGGCTGGTACAACGACGGCGGCGGCCTCACCCTCGGGGTCCGGAGCCGGGCCGACTATCTCGGCCGCTTCGAGCAGAACGTCTCGATCGTGACCGCGAGCAGCGGTGTGGGCGTGGACGACGACGCCCGCGACGTGGACTTCTGGTTCCGGCTGCGGAACCCGGTCGTCCTCCGGGCGCCCAACGTGTGGCAGACGTTCGACCTGTACAACGTCGAGGGCCGCTTCGGCGCCACGGCGGCGATCGAGCGGAGCCGCCACGCCCACCTGACGTTCGGACCCACCTGGACCCAGAGCGCGACCCTGCAGTGGGTCCAGCCGGACGACTTCCGCTATCTCGACCGCGGCTACTACGATGACGCCGGCACGGTCGAGCTCACACTCGGCTCCGGCATCGCCACGACGGCGGGACGCTGGCAGCTGGGCGCCCGGAGCACGCTGAGCGGCGGCCTGGCTTACCACAAGGAGGGGCTGGCCGCGAGCGGCCGGCCCGAGCTCAATCCGTTTTACGGCCGGGCCACGGTAGAGGGCACCGCCCGCCGCGGGCTGGGGCGGCGCTGGACCCTGGGCGGACGGCTTTACGCCGGCGTGGCCGGTGGCGACGGCCTGCCGGCCAAGCAGCGGCAGATCTACGTCCAGGGCGCCGACCCGCTCCTGCGCCTGGCCAACCCGTTCCTCCGCTCGCGGGGCTCGCTGTTCGAAGGCGACGACATGCGCTACCAGCTGCCGGGCGGCGGCGGCGTCCGCGGCGTCGATCCCCGGGTGTCCACCCGGGGTCTGGTCTCGCTCACCGCGGAGCTGGAGCGCACCATGGTGGCGCGGCCCAAGGCGCGGCTCTTTTCCCGGGTGGCGCTGGCCGCCTTCTCCGACCTGGCCCACGGCTTCCAGGCCGGGGACGACCTGCCGGCCGGCGGCCGGATCCGCTTCCTGGGCGACGCGGGCGTGGGCGTCCGGGCCGAGCACCGGATCGGCGACACGCGCTTCGTCACCCGGTTCGACCTGCCGCTCTGGGTCAGCCGGCCCGAGCTGGCGCAGGACCGCAAGCCGGGTGACGGCCGGGTGGCATTCCGCTGGGTCTTCAGCTTCGAGCCGGCGATCTAGCGCCGAGTTTCCGGTCTGCGTCGTTTCGCCATTCATCGCCGACCCTGCCGAGCCTATATTTCCCGCCGCTGGGCGTCCCAGTCCGCACGACCGGAGGATTCGCGTGCCCGATGCGCCGTACCGAGTGGACAAACCGTGGGGATACGAGCTGATCTGGGCCCGCACCGACCGCTATGTCGGCAAGATTCTGCACGTGAAGGCCGGCCACGTCCTGAGCCTGCAGTACCACAACCTGAAGGATGAGACGATGCACGTGCTCCTGGGCGAGCTGATTCTCCGGACCCGTCCCGGCGAGGAGCTGGTGGCGCGCGCGTTCAAGGCCGGCGAGTCGGTCCACATTCCGGCCGGCCTCGTGCACCAGATCGAGGCTGTCGTGGACAGCGACGTGCTCGAGGCCTCCACCGCCGAGCTCGACGACCTGGTCCGGCTCCAGGACCGCTACGGACGAGGCTGACATGCAAGTGATCATTCCGCTCGCCGGCAAGGGAACCCGGCTCCGGCCCCACACCCACCTCGTCCCCAAGCCGATGCTCAAGGTGGCGGGCCGGCCGGTCATGGACTGGGTGATGGACCGGCTGGAGGGGCTCGACGTGAGCGAGCTGATCTTCATTACGGGCCACCTCAAGGAGCAGGTCGAGACCTACGCCCGGGCGCGCTACCCGATCCCCTCGCGCTTCATCGAGCAGAAGGTGCAGGACGGCACCGCCGGCGCGGTCAATCTGGCCCGGCCCTTCGTCCGCGAGCCGGTGCTGATCATCTTCGTGGACACGGTCTTCGAAGCCGACCTGACGCTGATCAACCGGACCGACGCGGACGGGATCATCTGGGCCAAGGAAGTCGAGGACTACCAGCGTTTCGGCGTGGTGGTCACCGACGCCCAGGGCTTCATGACCCGGATCATCGAGAAGCCCTCCACCCCCGTCTCGAAGCTGGCCAACATCGGGCTCTACTACATTCGGGCGGTGGACAGCCTGTGGCAGGGGATCGACCAGGTGCTGGCCAGCCCCAAGAACAAGGGCGAATACTTCCTGACCGACGCGTTCCAGTGGATGATCGATCACGGCAAGCGCATCCTGGCCGCGGAGGTGGGAGGCTGGTACGACTGCGGCAAGCTCGACAGCCTGCTGGAGACCAACGCCATCCTGCTCCGGAACGGCGCCGCCCGCCGCCGGGATTTTCCCGGTGTCACGATCCACGATCCGGTCTACATTGAGGATGGCGTCACCATCGAGCGCAGCGAGATCGGCCCCAATGTCTCGCTGGAGCAGGGGACCCGCGTCGCCGACAGCCGCCTCGCCAATACCATCGTGGGCCGGGACACCACCCTCACCCGGGTCCAGCTCGACGGCGCCATGGTGGGCAACGGCGTCATCGCCGAGGGGCTGACGGGCAGCGCCTCGATCGGCGACCACACCGAGATCGTCGTGCCGATGCGCGCGTGAGCCCAGGTCCGAGCCCCACCCTCCCTCTGCCAGGACGCCGGATGCCGTCTGTCGACGAGCTCTGCCAGTCCTACCTGGACCTCAAGTACCACTTCGATCCGGCGGCCGCGAGC
>JBBRGH010000372.1:0-3575 GCA_038240915.1 Gemmatimonadales bacterium
GGGCCGGCGGCTTCTCCGACCCCATCGGCCCCGGTATCTTCCCCCGCCATGCCCGATCCCCGGCAACTGCTCAACCAGCTGCACCACCGTCAGGCCCTCGCCGAACAGGGCGGGGGCGCGGCCCGCGTCGCCCAGCAGCACAAGAAAGGCAAGCTCACCGCCCGGGAGCGGCTCGACCTGCTGCTCGACGAGGGGAGCTTCGTCGAGCTCGACCGGTTCGTCACCCACCGCTCCACCGATTTCGGGCTCGATCAGCTGGTGGTGCCCGGTGACGGTGTGGTCACCGGGTCGGGCCGGATCGACGGCCGCCTGGTCTACGTCTTCTCCCAGGACTTCACCGTCTTCGGCGGCTCGCTCAGCGAGGCGCACGCGGAGAAGATCTGCAAGGTGATGGATCTGGCGCTCCGGAACGGGGCGCCGGTGATCGGGCTCAACGACTCGGGCGGGGCCCGGATTCAGGAGGGCGTGGCCTCGCTCGGCGGCTACGCCGACATCTTCCTCCGCAACACGCTCGCCTCCGGCGTCGTCCCGCAGATCTCCGCCATCCTCGGCCCCTGCGCCGGCGGCGCCGTGTACAGTCCGGCGATCACCGATTTCATCTTCATGGTCCGGGGCGTCAGCTACATGTTCGTCACCGGCCCGAACGTGGTGAAGACGGTGACCCACGAGGAAGTGAGCTTCGACGATCTGGGCGGGGCCGACGTGCACGGCGGGACCTCGGGGGTCTCCCACTTCGTCCACGACTCCGAGCCCGAGTCGCTCCAGGCCATCCGGGCCCTGATCGGCTTCCTCCCGCTCAACAATCTGGACGAGCCGCCGCTCCGGCCCACCGACGACCCGGTGGACCGCCGGGACGAAGCGCTGCTCGATCTGATCCCCGATGCCTCGAGCAAGCCGTACGACATGCACGGCGTGATCGGCCGGGTGGTGGACGACGGCGCCTTCCTCGAGGTGCAGCGCGGCTACGCCGACAACATCCTGGTTGGCTTCGCCCGGCTGGGCGGACGTCCGGTGGGGATCGTGGCGAATCAGCCGGCGGTGCTGGCCGGGGTGCTGGACATCAGCGCCTCGCTCAAGGCGGCCCGGTTCATCCGCTTCTGTGACTGCTTCAACCTGCCGGTCGTCACCTTCGTGGACGTGCCGGGTTTCCTGCCGGGGGTGACCCAGGAGCACGGTGGGATCATCAAGCACGGGGCCAAGCTGCTGTTCGCCTATTGCGAGGCCACGGTGCCCAAGCTCACCGTGATCACCCGGAAGGCCTACGGTGGGGCCTACGACGTGATGAGCTCCAAGCACATCCGGGGCGACGTGAACCTGGCCTGGCCCTCGGCCGAAATCGCGGTCATGGGGCCCAAGGGCGCGGTGGAGATCCTGTTCAAGGACGAGATCGCCCGGGCGGACGATCCGGCGGCCGCGACTGCGCGGCTGATCGACGACTACACCGAGAAGTTCGCCCACCCGTATACCGCCGCCGCCCGCGGGTACATCGACGACGTCATCGATCCGCGCGATACCCGGCCGAGGCTGATCGATGCCCTCCGGGCGCTGCGGACCAAGCGGGACCGGAATCCGGCCAAGAAGCACGGCAACATCCCGCTCTAAGGCCCGCCGGTCCCCGGGCCTAGCGAAGTTCGAAGTCCTTCACCATACTTGAGATACATGGTCCTTTCGCCCCTCCCCGAGTTCAGCGTCGGCCGCCGGTTTCCCCGGGCGATCGCCCGGGGCGCGCTGTGCCTGGCGCTGGCGCTCGCGGGCGGGTCCCGGCTGCTGGCGCAGGGCGCCATCGATCCGAACGTGGCGCCGCGGGCCGCCGCCCTCGAGCGGGAGGGCGAGCGCCAGATGGCGATCGACCTCCTCGGCCACTATCTCGCCACGGCGCCGGACGACGGGCGCGCCTGGCTCCAGCTCGGCCGGTTCTACCTGTTCGACTCCCGCGACTGGCACCTCCACGGCCACCGGGGCGATCCCGATGGCCTCCTCTACCTCGACTTCGCCGCCACCGCGCTGGACCAGGCCGTGCGCCTGTCGGTCGATTCGGGCGTGGTCCTGCGCGGGGTGACCGAGGTGGACCGGGCCCTGGTGGCCGTGGAGCAGTCCGGCTGGGATCCGGTGCGGTACGCCCGACCGCAGCCCCCGCCGCCGCCGATGCCGGCGTTCATCATCGAGCTCGGCGCCAACCTGCTCACCTCGTGTCCCTCCGGCGGCGTCCTGCTCACGGGCAACGATCTCGAAGCGGTCTCGGTGTGGTACGGCAGCCAGCAGCGCGCCCCCCTCGACATCCTCCCCATCCGACCCGACCTCTACGCCACCGACTCGCTCTACCGCCAACGGATGGCGGCCGCGATGGGCGTGGACCCCGCGCTGCCGGTCCAGCGCGCCCTGGCCGCCGCCGCCACCAGCCGCACGCTCTGTCTGAGCCCATCCACCGACTTGGCCGCCGCGCCCGCCATGGCCTGGATCCCGTTCCGACTGGCCCGGCTAAGCCGGCCGGCCCCGCCGGGACCCGACGCGCTGAGCGTGGTCGAGCTACTCAAGGCCAGTCGGCAGGACCATTCGCCCTGGGTCCAGGACGTCCGCGGGGTGTACGAGGCCGCAGCCAGCCACAACGTCCTGCTCTGCGGCAGCCTGCTGCTCTTCCTCGAGGACGACCCGCCGCCCGCCTGCCGTCCGTGACCCCGGCAGTCTCCGCCCCTTGAAGCGGGTCCTGATCGCCAATCGCGGCGAGATCGCCCTCCGGATCGTGCGCGCCTGCCACGAGGAGGGTCTCGAAGCGGTGGCGGTGTACTCGGCGGCCGACCGCTCGAGTCCGCACGTCCGTGCCGCCGACCTCGCCGTGGCCATCGGCCCGGCCACGCCCTCCCAGAGCTACCTCGACATCGACCGGCTGGTGGACGCCGCCCTCGCCTGTGGCGCCGACGCCGTCCACCCGGGCTACGGCTTTCTGGCCGAGCGGGCCCCCTTTGCCGAGGCGGTGGAGCGGGCCGGGCTCGCGTGGGTGGGCCCGCCGCCGGCGGCGATCCGCGCGATGGGCGACAAGACCGAGGCCCGCCGCCGGATGCAGGAGGCTGGCGTGCCCATCGTCCCCGGCGCCAGCGCCCCGGTGGACGACATCGGTCCGGCCCTCGGCCTGGCGCGCGAGGTCGGGTATCCGGTCATGGTGAAGGCCGCGGCGGGCGGCGGCGGAAAGGGCATGCGGGTGGTCCGGACGCCGGAGGAGCTGCCCGGCGCGCTCGAGAGCGCCGCCAGCGAGGCGCTCAAGGCGTTCGGCGACGCCAGCGTGTACCTGGAGAAATTCATCGTCCAGCCACGGCACGTGGAGATCCAGGTCCTGGCCGACGCCGAGCGGACCATCCACCTGGGCGAGCGCGAGTGCTCGATTCAGCGCCGGCACCAGAAGCTGCTGGAAGAGGCGCCCTCGCCGGCGGTGGATGCGCAGTTGCGCGAGTGGATGGGGGCCGCCGCCGTGGCCGCGGCGCAGGCGGTGGACTATCGCGGCGCCGGCACCTGCGAGTTCCTGCTGGCGGCCGACCGCTCGTTCTACTTCCTGGAGATGAACACCCGGATCCAGGTCGAGC
>JBBRGH010000373.1:0-3567 GCA_038240915.1 Gemmatimonadales bacterium
TTGACCTCGAGCATGGCAAAGGGGGCACGCCCGGCGGGTATGCCCCTCTTTCACTTCGACCAAGACACGTCAGGGACTCGGCCGCGGGCCGGATCTTCCAGCCTGGAGCGGGCCGGATCACCCGACGTTACTGCAGGCCCAGCACCTCGACGTCGAACACCAGCGTGGCGCCCGGCGGAATGTCCGGCGGCGCGCCCCCATCACCGTAGGCCAGCTGCGGCGGCAGCACCAGCTTCCGCCGACCGCCCACCTTCATGCCCTTCACGCCCTCGTCCCAGCCCGCGATCACCTGCCCCGCCCCGAGCGTAAACGCGAACGGCTCACCCCGGTCGCGGCTGCTGTCGAACTTCTTCCCGTTGGGCAGCCAGCCCGTGTAGTGCACCCGAACCGTGCGGCCGGGCGCGGCGACGTCGCCCTGGCCGGTGGCCACGTCGGTGTACCAGAAGCCGGCCGGCGCCTTGGTCATGGTAGTGGTGTCCACGCCGAGCTCGGCGCTGAAGCCGCTGGTCTTGGCGTCGCCCCGGGGGCCGCACGCGGCGGCCAGAGCGAGCCAGGGAAGCAGGGAAAGGCGATGCATGCGGGCTCCGCGAATCGGGGAGGGAGGAGGGCACCAACGACAAGGCCGACCCGAAGGTCGGCCTTGCAGGAATCGGGACGGCGGGATTTGAACCCGCGACCCCTGCAACCCCATTGCAGTGCGCTACCGGACTGCGCTACGTCCCGTTTGTGCGAGGCGGAAGTCTAGTGGCCGACCTCGGCGGGCGGAAGGGGCGCGGGCCACCCAACTTCATCTCCGGTGCCATGGTTCCGGTACTTGGAAGAGCCCACGGGAGGGCCAACCCCCGGATTGGGCCCGGCATTTGCATTTGTGAGCCTTGCTCGCAAGTACCCACGCTGGCAACGAAGGAGAGCACAATGAGCCTGGACGACGGGCGGCCCTGGGAGGGCGGCGGTGAAGACCTCCCCTGGGACACGCCGGACGAGGCCTGGGAGCCGGCCGACACCGAGGCGTGGCGGGGAAATCTTCACCTGGGGGAATGGCCGGAGAATCTCGCCGGTCCGGAATACTGGCTCTACAAGAAGCAGCAGGGCGATGAATAGTCCCGCCCACCGCAAGGCACACTGAGCGAGGCCGGAAGAATCTTCCTCCGGCCTCGACTCTTTACCCCCCCCCCTGAACATATCCCGAAATCAACAGCGCAACATCTTGCCAACACTGCAGTTATGCCACGTTGACAGGTCATAGATTTTTGCTAGATTAGATCTTACGTCGAGGCGAGCCGAAGATCGGCTCCCCCAGTCGACGCACGTGAACGATCCCGCCCCAGGCGGGATCTCCAGACCCGGAGGGGCCGCCCGTCGGCGGTCCCATGCTCAGGAGAGTGAGACGATGTCGGACACGATGCCGCATCCCGATGAGGTGGTGCCCCCCACGCCGCAGCCTTGGGATCCGTTTCAGCTGATGGACCGGTTGGACGAGGAGGCCCTTCGGAAGGAGCTCGAGGGAGTCGCCGTGACGGACCTGGTGTACGTGGTGAGGGAGGGTGGCCAGGAGGTGGTGGGCCTCTCGAAATCCGGGGTAGACGAGTGCTGCATGGCGCTGGCGGCGCAGGGGCAGGTCATCCGCGAGGAGGATCTGCAGTACGAGGTCGTCGGCGAGGGGGACGACCGGGAGGCCCTGTTCAAGGTGAAGGCGGCCCGGTTCGCGGTTTCCCCATCGGGCCAGGAGGTTCGCCTCGATCAGGTCATCGGAGTCAAACGCCAGGCGCTGTTCTACGATCCGGCCCGCCTCGACCTCGAGGCCCGGGTGCCGAGCCGGAAATTCAAGGGACGGAGCTACCGCGAGCTACTGGATACCGACGAGGGACGCGACCATCTCGGGTGGATGGCGGAGCACTTCGCGGAGCCGGCCATTCGCGAGTTCGTCCGCCGGATCCTCGCCGGCGAGGAGGTGAGCGGCCGGCGTGAACGCCAGCTCAATCCGCACTGGTACGAGGCCGGCGCCATGAAGGCGGCGCGGAATGCGCGATTCCGACTGATCCCCGGCAACGTCCGGGCGCAGATCATCGCGACCGCCAGGACCGGCGGCCAGACGAGGGTGCTGGAAGCCCAGTCCGGCGCGCTCCGCGCCCCAACCAGGGCCGCGCCGGTGATCGACCCTGTCACCGCCCCGCCCGCCGCCGAGGCGGTCGCTCATCCGGGTCCCTATGCGCCCACCGAAAAACAGGTGGCGTACTATCAGCGGCTGGCCGAGTCGCCCGTATTCACGGAGGAGGAGCGCCGCCGGTCGCTCGAATGGCTGGCCACCAAATCCACGCGCCAGACGATCAAGGATCAGATCGACTGGCTTAAACGCCAGGTGGAGACGCGCCGCGCCGGCCGCGGACAATCCGCCGCGTAGGTGCCGACCCGGATGACCAGGGGCGCGGGGCCGGCTGTCCCTCGAGCCGACCCATCGTCGTCACGGAGGAGTACGCTGAGCGGAGTGAAGGGGGCATGCCATAGCGCATGCCCCCTTCTGTCGTCCGCCGTTAGCGGATCTCCCGAAGCCGCCGCAATTCCGGCACCCGAGCCGCCGTCACGCCCACCACACCCAATGTGGCCAGTCCCCCCAGCACCACCGACGGCACCGTGCCCAGCACCCGGGCGGCGACGCCCGACTCGAAGGCCCCGATTTCGTTCGAACTCCCGATGAAGATGGCGTTGACCGATGACACCCGCCCCAGCAGGTGCTCGGGCGTCAGCACCTGCAGCAGGGTGCTGCGCACCACGACGCTCACGGTGTCTACCATGCCGCTGATGACCAGGGCCGTGAGCGAGAGGCCGAAATTGCGGGAGAGCCCGAAGACGATCATCGCGAGACCGAACCCGGCCACGTTGAGCAGCAGGGTGCGGCCTGCCCGCCGGAGTGGCGGGCGATGCGCCAGTGTCAGCGACATCGCGACCGCGCCGGCCGCGGGGGCAGCCCGGAGCACCCCGAGGCCCTGCGGCCCGACGTGGAGGATCTGATCCGCGAACACGGGCAGCAGCGCCGTCGCCCCGCCGAACAGCACCGAAAACAGGTCCAGCGCCAGGGCGCCCAGTACCACCGGCTGTCCCCGGACGAAACGGATGCCGCTGCCGAGGCTTTGGAGCACCGACTCGTCGGAGGCCGGCCGGGGCTTGGGCAGGTGATCGATGCGGGCGATCGCGAGCAGCGCCGCGACCATGAGCGTCACGTCCACCAGATAGGCTGCGCGGGCCGTCGCGAAGCCGTAGATCACGCCGCCGAGGGCGGGACCCAGGACCGCCGCCAGCTGCCAGGTCGAGCTCCGCCAGGTGACCGCGTTGGGATAGAGCGCCCGCGGCACCACTTCGGCGCTGAGGGCGGTGCGGGCCGGCTGGAGGAAGCTCCGGGCGATCCCACTCAGGAAAATGACCGCGTAGATCGGCCACACCCGGCCCGGGCGCACCAACCCCGGCTGGAGGGTGAACCAGAGCAACATCGCCGAGCAGGCCAGCAGTGCGGCGAGGGCGACTCGGGCGATGGTGAGCCGGCGGACCCGGTCGGCCAGGTGTCCCGCGGGC
>JBBRGH010000374.1:0-3553 GCA_038240915.1 Gemmatimonadales bacterium
CCATCTGCGCCCTGCCGGCCGTGCTCACCTGCGACAAGGGGCTCAACAACCCGCGGCTGCCCTCCCTCAAGGGCATCATGGCGGCGAAGAAGAAGCCACTCGAGACCAGGCCCGCGGCGCTGGGCGCCGCGACGTTCGAGGTGCTGGGGCTCGAGTTGCCGCCGGACCGCCAGGCCGGGCGGATCGTCGGCGAGGGCGCCGACGCGGTGCCGGCCCTGGTGGCGCTGCTGCGGACCGAAGCGAAGGTGCTCTGATATGGCCAGCCGGATTCTCGCCGTGATGGAGCAGCGTGACGGCGCGCTGCGGAAGGTCTCCCACGAGGTGCTCGCCGCGGCGCGCGGCCTGGCCGACGCGGATGGCGGCACCGTGGACGCGTTGCTGCTCGCCTCGGGGCCAGTGAGCGGGGCCGAGGAGCTCGGCCGGTTCGGGGCCGATCGGGTGCTCAGCGCCACCCATCCCGATTTCCGGCTCTACTCCCCCGACGGCTTCGCGGCCACGGTGAGTGCCGCGGCCGCTGGCGCCGCGGCGGTGGTGTTCGCGGCCACCGCCACCGGGCGTGATCTCGCGCCCCGGGTGGCGGCGCGGCTCAAGGTGGCGTGCGCGACCGACGTAACCGCCCTGACCCGGGAGGACTGCGCGGTCACCCTCACCCGGCCGGTCTACGCCGGCAAGGTGCTCCAGCGCGCCCGGCTGGGGGCGATCCCTGCCGTGGTTTCGATTCGTCCGAACACCTTCCCGTCCGCCGAGAGCGGCAAGGCCGGCGCGGCCGCGGCCGCCGAGGTACCCGCCTTCGACGCCCGGGTCACGGTCAAGGAGATCAAGGCGCCGGCCCAGGCGGCGCTCGACGTGAGCGAGGCCTCCGTGGTCATCTCCGGCGGCCGCGGCCTCAAGGAGCCCGCCAACTTCAAACTGCTGGAGGACCTCGCGGCGGCGTTCGGGAACGCGGCCGTCGGCGCCAGTCGCGCCGTGGTGGACGCCGGCTGGCGCGACCACGGCGCGCAGGTGGGTCAGACCGGGAAGACGGTCAGTCCCAGCCTGTACATCGCGGTCGGCATCTCGGGCGCGATCCAGCATCTGGCCGGCATGCGCACGGCCAAGACCATCGTGGCGATCAACAAGGACAAGGACGCGCCGATCTTCAAGGTGGCCGACTACGGTCTGGTCGGTGATCTGTTCGAGATTCTGCCCCGCCTCACCGACGAGGTCCGGAAGGTGCGGGGGAACCAATAGCCGCTCGGACCGCCAGTCGGGGGGAGCGCGAGGACCTCGACGAACAGGCCCGGGCCGGTGCCTCCGGCCGCTTTGCGCGGCTGGGCGACGGCGCCACCCACTACGAGACGGCCGGCCCTCCCGCGGGGCCGGCCGTCGTGCTGGTGCACGGGTTCTCGACCCCGCTCCTGATCTGGGAGCGCACCGCGCCGGCCCTGGCCGCGGCGGGCTGCCATACCATCGCGTACGATCTCTACGGCCGGGGCTACTCGGACCGGCTCAAGTGCGCGTACGATCCCGAGCTGTTCGATCGGCAGCTGCGCGAGCTCCTGGCGATGCTCGCGGTCCGCTGGCCGGTGGACCTGGTGGGGTTCTCGATGGGGGCCCAGATCTGCGCCCTGTTCGCCGACCGCCATCCCTCGCGCGTGCGCCGCCTGGCGCTGATCGACCCGGCCGGCTTCGCCGCTTCGGAGCTCCGCCCGAGCCGCCTGGCCCTGCTGCCGGGCCTGGGCGAGTGGTTGCAGCGCCGCTCCGGGCCGGAAGCGGTGGCCGACCGGGCGGAGCACATGTTCGTGGACCCCAATACCGTACCACCCGACTTTCGCGACCGGGTGCTGGCGCAGGCACGTTTTCGGGGCACCGGCCATGCGCTGCTCTCCACCCGGCGCTCGATGCCGCCGGAGGTGCTGGACCTGTATGGCCGGGTGGGAGCCACGCGGAAGCCCGTGCTGCTGGTGTGGGGAACGGCGGATCGGATCACACCCTACCCGCAGCACGAGACGGCACTCGCGACCATTACATCGGCGGAGTTCCTGCCGGTCGGCGACGCGGGCCACGCCGCGATGTACGAGCGCCCCAACCTGGTCAATCCGGCGCTGGTCGAATTCCTCCGGCGGCCCTAGCGCCGATCGGTGCGAGGATGCGCCCTCAGTGGCCACCCGCGGCCTGCACCATCTCCTGAATCCGCCGGACGCCTTCCGCCACCGCCCGCTCCTCCGGTCCGAACGAGAACCGCACGTAGTTCCGGAATCGCGACGGCCGTCCGCTCCGGCGCTTGCCCGGGTTCACGTCGAAGAACTCCCCCGGCACGCAGATGACCTGGCGCTCGAGCGCCTGCTGGAAGAACGCCATGCCGGTATTGAGCGTGGCCGGCAGCGCCGACACGTCGCCCCACCAGTAGAACGGGCCTTCGGGTTCGAGATCGAAGCGCACGCCCGCCGTCCGGAGCCCGTCTCCCAGCAGCCGGCGCTTTGGGAGGAAGGCCTGCCGGATCGCCGACGTTTCGGCCCGGACGACCGCGGGCGCGAGCAGCGGCACTGCCGAGCGCTGCAGCGGCTTGCTGCCGCCGCCGTCGAGGAAGGAGCCGCTGCTGGAGACGGCATCGATCACGGCCTGCGGGCCCACGATCCAGGTGGTGCGCCAGCCCGGGTAGCGCCAGTTCTTGGTGAGCCCGTCGAAGAGCACCACCGGATCCGCATCCACGTCCTCCACGAACCGCGCCGCCGAGACCACCCCGTCGCCCTCGGCCGTCTCGGCCCAGATGTAGTGCGAGTAGAACTCGTCGATCAGCAGCGTGCAGCCCACCTCGCGCGCCAGGCCGACCCAGCCCTGGAGCTCGGCGCCCTGGATCACCTTGCCGGTCGGGTTGCAGGGATTGGACAGCAGCAGCGCGGACAGGCCCCGCCCCGTGATCTCGCGCTCCAGCTCCTCGAGCCCGAAGTGGTAGCCGGTGGCGCCTTCGAGCAGAATGGGAATCGAGGTAAAGAGCTTGAAGATGTCGAGCAGCTCTTCGTAGGCGGTGTAGTCGGGCAGGAAGTGGCCGAGATTCACCTCGCCCAGCGCCGCGACCGCGCGGGTGAGCGAGGCCCGGCCGCCGCCGCAGATGCAGACGTTCCGCTCGGTGTAGCGCGACCGCTTCCCCTGGCGGTAGAGCTCGTTGTACAGCTCGGCCACCGCCCGGCGGAGCTCCCAGATGCCGGGCACCGGGGCGTACTCCTGGTCGTCCACGCCGATCTCGACGTGGTGCACGCGAGGCGGCGCGCCCGCCAGCGGCCCGGTCTCCGGCTGGCCCTGGCCCAAGTTGCACCAGTCGGGGTGACCGTAGCGGAAGCCGCGGCGAGCGGCCTCGGCCATCACGTAGATGACGCCGGTGAACGGCACCGACCGAAAGCCTGGAATGCTGGGAGTCGTCATGGGCGTGAAAAGTAGCGCGCGTCGGCACCTTCCGGTCGGGTCGCCAGAGGCGAGGGATGACGCGGGTCGCCAGACGCCCGGGCCCCGGCCCCGCCTGGCGGCGGCGCCCTAACTCGCGCGCCCGGCAGTCCCTGCGGATGCTGGGGTCCAC
>JBBRGH010000375.1:0-3518 GCA_038240915.1 Gemmatimonadales bacterium
GGCGCTCGACCACTCGGTGAGCCCGGTGCGCCTCTTCACGCTCATCGGCGGCCTGACCGGCTGCGCGGCCGGGTTCGGCATGACGATCTGGATGTCGCTCGACTGGCCGCTGCTCGTGGGCGGCAAGACGATCGCCTCGACCGCGGCATCCACGTGGATGAAGGACGCCAGCACGCCCGGCGCGCGCCGGGCCCGCGTCGCGCGCGCCATCAGTGATGCCCTCCGGCCCGCTTCCTGGGCATCGGGATCATCTCCTTGATCTCCTGGATGGCCACGATGGGGAAGCTCTTCGCGAACAGCAGGAACCACATCCCGAACCAGCCGAACGAGCCCGCCAGGATGCCCCAGTCGGCCCAGGTGGGGTTCATCTGGCCCCAGGCCCAGGGGATATAGTCGTTGCTGAGGGACGAGACGATGATGACGTAGCGCTCGAACCACATCCCGATGTTGATGAAGATCGAGATCACGAACAGCGCCGTCAGATTGGTGCGCACCTTCCGGAACCACAGCAGCTGCGACACGAAGGCGTTGCAGATGATCATGGTCCAGCCGGCCCACCACATCGGGCCGAACGCCCGGCGGTAGAACGTGGTCTGCTCGAAGGTGCTGCCGCTGTACCAGCCGACGAAATACTCCATCCCGTAGGCGTAGAACAGGATCGAGCCGGTCAGCAGGGTCAGTTTGGCCAGGTTGTCGAAGTGGTAGTCCGTGATCATGTGCTCGATCCGGAGCGCGCGCCGGAGCGGAATGATCAGGGTCAGCACCATGCCGATGCCCGAGTAGATGGCGCCGGCCACGAAGTAGGGGGCGAAGATGGTTCCATGCCAGCCGGGCACGATCGACGAGGCGAAGTCCCAGCTCACCACCGAGTGCACCGACAGCACCAGCGGCGTCGCCAGCGCGGCCAGGTAGAGATAGGCGCGCGAGTAGTGGCGCCACTGATTGTCGGTGCCTTGCCAGCCCGCCGAGGCGAGCGTGTACACCGTCTTCCGCCAGCCGGTGACCTTGTCGCGCACGGCGGCGACGTCGGGGATCAGGCCAAAGACCAGGAAGGTGGAGCTGACCGTGAAGTAGGTCGAGATGGCGAACACGTCCCAGATCAGCGGCGACTTGAAGTTGGGCCAGAGCCAGCGGGCGTTCGGATACGGCAGCAGCCAGTAGAAGATCCACTGCCGGCCGATATGGATGATCGGGAACAGCGCCGCGGTCATGACCGCGAACACGGTCATCGCCTCGGTGCTGCGGTAGACCGCGGTGCGCCAGGGACTCCGGAACAGGAACAGGATGGCCGAGATCAGGGTGCCGGCGTGCCCGATGCCGACCCAGAACACGAACGTCGTGATGTAGACGCTCCAGAAGATCGGCGGGGTGTAGCCGGCGTGCCCCAGCCCGTCCTTGACCAGCACGAGGAAGGTGGTGAGCCCGGCCAGAAAGACCGCGACCGCGCCGCCCAGCAGCAGCAGGTAGCCGCGGCTGGCCTGCTCCAGCGTCGCCACGACGTCCCGGGTGACGTCGGCGTGGGTCTGGGTCAGCTCGAGCTCGGGCTTCCGCCCGAACCCCGGTTGTGCCACGACAGCCATCGGTTAGGCCTCCACCGAATGCAGGACCTTGGCGAGGTAGGTGATCGCCGGACGGACGTTGATCTCCTCGAGCACGTGGTAGCCTCGGTGGTCCTGCTGGATCGCGGCGACGCGGCTCTCCGGATCCTTCACGTTGCCAAACGCGATCGCGTCGGAGGGGCAGGCCTGGGCGCAGGCGGTGGTGAACTCGCCGTCCCGGATCGGCCGGTCTTCCAGCCGGGCCTGGTTCTGCGCCCCGCGAATCCGCTGGATGCAGAAGGTGCACTTCTCCATCACGCCGCGCGCCCGCACCGTCACATCCGGGTTGAGCTGGAGAGGGAGCGGCTCCGGCCAGGCGATCTCGTTGTACTTGTACCAGTTGAAGTACCGCACCTTGTAGGGGCAGTTATTGGCGCAGTAGCGGGTGCCCACGCAGCGGTTGTAGACCTGGCCGTTGAGCCCGTCGGCCGTGTGATAGGCGGCGTATACCGGACAGACCGGCTCGCACGGCGCGTTGGCGCAGTGCTGGCACAGCATGGGGACGAACCGGGCCGAGACCGGCTCGCCCGGGTTCTCGCCGCCCTCCCAGTAGCGCTCGATCCGGAGCCACGTCATCTCCCGACCCTTGAGAATCTCGGACTCCCCGACGGTTGGGATGTTGTTCTCGGCGTAGCAGGCCGTGACGCAGGCCTGGCACCCGGTGCACCGGGCCAGGTCGATCGCCATGCCCCACTGCGGCAGGTCGCGGGTGTAGTCGCCCCGGCGCGTCATCTCGAACTGGCCCTCGCGCCAGCCCTTGAGCGCCTCGACCTCGCGCTCCGGATTGACCTCGTGCTCCGGGTGGCCCTCCTCGAGGTAGGCCTCCTTGATCGTGAGGCCCTTCTGGGCGGCGGCCAGCGGGATCGTCTCGGCGATTCCCCGTCCCAGCTGTCGCGGCGTGCCCTCGACCGTCGCCAGCCGGCGGAAGCCGTCGGTCTTGGCCAGGGTGACCCGGGCCGACAGATAGGCGACGAAGTCGCTGCCCGGCGCGCTCAGCAGGTCGAGAGGGTTGACGCCGCGCCCCTGGGCAAAGGCGCCGTACTCGCTGTGTCCGAAGCCCAGCGGCATGGCGACTACGTCGGGGTGCAGGCCGAGGTGGATGTAGGCGGGAGCCTCGACGGCGCCCGCCGCGCTGGTGACCCGAAGCACCTCGCCGTTCCGGATATCGAGGGCCTTGGCTGTCTCGGGGCTGACTTCGACCCACGAGTGCCAGGTGATCTTGGTGACGGGATCGGCGTTCTCGAGCAGCCACGGTTTGTTGGTGCCGCGGCCGTCGTGCAGGTTGCCGTGCGGATAGGCCAGGAGTACGAAATCGCCCTTGCCCTCGAACTCGGGCGGGGCGTAGGCCGCCTGGGTGGCGCCGTCCGCCAGGGCCACCGGCGCCGCGGGGCCGGCCTCGTCGAACACGCCGCCCCGCTGCAGGGCGTCGCGCCAGAAGCGGGCGGCATCGGCCTCCTTCCGCTCGCCGGCCAGCGCCTGCCAGCGGTCGCGGAGGTGGGCCTCCCAGCTCGGCGCGGTGAATTTGGCCAGCGCTCCGCCGGCCTTCCGGGCCACCAGGAGCAGGATGTCGCCCGCCGCGCGGGTGTCGAACACCGGCTCCATGACCGGCTGCATCAGGCTCCGCATCCCGGTGCGGGGCGCCAGGTCGTCCCAACGCTCGAGCGCGTGGTGCTGCGGCAGCAGCAGATCGCACTCGGCGGCGGTCTCGTCGAGGAAGAGACCGATCCCCACCTTGAACGGCACCTTCTTGATCCGCTCGGCGAACCGGGCCGACTTGGGCAGCGCGTAGACCGGATTGGCCTCATGCACCACGAGCACGGCGATCTGGCCGCCGTCGATGGCGGCGGCCAGCCGGGCCACGGCGCCGTAACCGTCGCCGCCGTCGAGCTGGGCGCCGAAGCGGACCGTCTGGCCGATGTT
>JBBRGH010000376.1:0-3516 GCA_038240915.1 Gemmatimonadales bacterium
ACATATCGGTCAGCTCGCGCACCTGGCCGGCGAAGCGGATGCGGTCGCCCTCGCGGAGCGACTCGATGACCATTCGTTGAGTGAGGGGGAAGTTGAGGAAGATGAATCCACCGCGGGAATCCACCAGCATCACGATCACCATGTACTCCTGCTCAACGATGTCGCTGATCACTCCTCCCCAGCGAACCCAGCCGCCGCGCCAGCGCTGCTGCGCGATGGCCTCGCGGGTTCGGGTAGGAATGCTGCGCCTCGCGTCCGTCAGCTCTCGCACGGACGCCTGGCTGAGGAAGGTCCTCGGCGGTCCGGCCGGAAGCCGGAACACCTGGAGCCGGGTGGGGTACCCCTCGCGATCGACGTCACCCAGCGGGTCGGGCGCCGCGACCGCCATCGCCGAGTCCCGCGCACGGATCGCCCGCCGTCTCCTGCCGTGCCTCAGCACGAAGAACGGGCCGACGACCGTGCTGAACAGGACCCCGATCAGACCGAACCAGTCCTCGACGCCGGCGGTCACGGCGACCTGGAGCAGCATGCGTGAGCCTTCCGGAGGTGAGAAACGACCGGGCGAGTGCCCCGCGGAGTGGTCCGTGTGCGTCGCGTCGGCAGAAACGTACCCGAGGTCACAGCAATCCCCGCTCTGCGGCCCTATAATCGAGCTTCCGGTTCACGAAAGGGGTCACCGTGCGGCTGCGTCAGGCGCGTCTCAAGACCAGGTACTGGTCACAATATCCCACCATCGCGACCGGCATCTGGCATGGGGCGGCGGTGCTCGTTGGTCGGGTTCTCTACAACCAGCGCGGCCGCCCGACCTTCGCCAGTCTGCTCCATCGGCCCCTCCCGGACGAGCACTTCGATTTCCGCTATGGCGACCCGCCCCGCCGCCAGAATGAGCTGGACGCCCTCAGCCGGTGTAACGACTCGACCCGGACCGACGGCCCCGTAGAGCAACCCGGGTCGGGTCAGCTGGCGTAGAGCGCCGGCTCCGCGCTGTTTGCCCCCCTCTACCTCTGATCGCGCGCGCGAGGCGGAGCGCGGTCCCCGATTGAAGCTCATGTGAATGTCACGCGTTAGCGAGCGGTGAGTTCTCAGTCGCACCCGCTAGTGGTCTGATGCAGAAGTCACGTGCATAATAGCGCACTCGATGATATCTTCGTGGGCATGCCACTGCCCATTCGGGTACTCGTCTTGCGGCCCGGAGATCGCGCCACGCTGGAGCGCTGGGTGCGCTCGCGGACCACGCCCCAGCGGCTGGTTGAGCGAGCGCGCATCGTGCTCGCGTCGGCCGACGGCCTGTCGGGCACCGTCATCGGCGCGACGCTCCAGGTGTCCCGCCCCACGGTCTCCCGCTGGCTCGATCGGTACGCCGGCGCGGGGCTCGCGGGGCTCGCGGCGGACAAGCCCCGCTCCGGGCGGCCTAAGCAGCTGGACGCGGCGCAGGAAGCCGCCGTCATCCGGAAGACGTTGGAGGAGGCCCCGCCTGACGGGGGCACCCACTGGAGTGGCCGGTTGATGGCGCGAGCGGTCGGGGTCCATCAGACCACGATCGCGCGACTCTGGCGGGCCCACGGTCTCAAGCCGCACCGCGTCGCCTCCTTCAAGCTGTCCACCGATCCCGAGTTCGTCGCCAAGCTGCGCGATGTGGTCGGCCTCTATCTCGATCCGCCGAAGCGGGCCGTGGTGTTCTCGGTCGATGAGAAGAGCCAGATCCAGGCCCTCGATCGTACCCAGCCGGGGCTGCCGCTGAAGAAGGGGCGGGCGGGGACCTTCACCCACGACTACAAACGGCATGGCACGACCACGCTCTTCGCGGCGCTGGATGTCGCGACCGGGCGGATCCAGCACGCCTGTCTCCCCCGCCATCGCCGGGACGAATTTCTCCGGTTCATGACGCGCCTGGAACGCCGGGTGCCGAAAGGCTTGGGCCTGCACGTGATCCTCGACAACTACGCGACGCACAAGACCCCCGAGGTCGAGCAGTGGCTTCGGCGCCATCCCCGCGTCCACTTCCACTTCACGCCGACCTCCGCCTCCTGGCTGAATCTGGTCGAGCGATTCTTCAGCGAACTCACGACCCGCCAGCTCCGGCGGCTCGCCGTCACCTCCGTCGCCGAGCTCGAAGCCGCCATTCATCGCTATATCGCGCACCGCAACGCCGATCCCCGGCCCTTCACGTGGACGGCCTCGGTGAACTCCATCCTGGCCAAGGTCCGGAAAGCGAACAAGACTTTGGCTTCGCTACACTAGCTCAGCGATGAGCTGTGTTCACCCGAGTGACGACGTGGAGGATCCTCTCCGCTTCCGCTCGCTGGACAGGAGTCAGCAGGCGCAGGGCCATGCTCCGGGCGTCCCGCCGGACGGAATAGACTCGCTCGAATCGAGGCACCGACTTGCCGGGCACCCTGTCGAACCCGTCTACCTGCAGCCGGCCGCGATCCACCCGAATCCGGTTCGCGAGGGCGGTCAGGTTGTCGACCTGCCCGTCGGTCAACGACAGCTCCTGGCGGTGCGACAGCAGGTCGCTGACCACGCTCTGACCGCTCCTCCGGTGCGGATGGTCGGCAGAGGTCTGTGCCTCCGACCGGACCGGCAGGAGGACTACGAGGGCCGCGAGCGCGGCCCGCAGGATATAGCTATGGCTGTACATGTGGACGTCCCTCCCTGGGACTGAAAGCATTGCCTGATGTCCGGTGTGCCGGCACGGGAACCTTGCCCGTGGCCGACGGGCCACGGGCATAGCGAGTACGGCCGGAGCAGCCGAGCGCGAGCGCTCAGCCGATCACTCGGCCGTAGTCGAGATCAGGCTCGGGGAGGGTGAAACGGAGGAGCTGGCGAGGTACCGTGGTGCAGCGTAGCTGCGAGAGTCGCCGCGCCGTTGGAAGGGGGCACAGCGGTCTCGAACGTGTTGGACAATCCGGGAATCGACAGAGGTGCCGGGGTGCAGAGCGTCGCCAGCTGACAGCCTCGGGCAGCGGAGCCGGAGACCGTGATGCTCGTCGTCGGCGGCTGACCGTGCTCCGGCATCCTGCATTCCTGCCCAGTCGCCCGTGCGGGCAGCCCCAAGCAGGCCACAGTCCCCAGAACGGGCTGGACCTGGAAGAGCAGCAGCAGGGCGGCGAACGCGGCCTTCATGGGCGGAACACTATCCCTTTTCAATCTCCGCAGCAAGGCGCCTAGCTAGGGGATGGTGCCCGGTTTCATTGCAATGATCTTCTTGACTAGGTCGGGGTCTCGCCTTCCACTCGGCACAGGCAATAGACGAATGCCTGGGTCGTACCGGAGGGCGTGTGGTGGTCCTCCCGGACGCTGCTGAGTAGGCGGAACCTCTGTCCAAACTCCGCGTGCATCCCCTCGGGGCTGTACCGTACCACGTCGAGCCCACTGCACTTCGGCGGCCCCTCGGGGCTAAAGCTCGCCATGATCACGTAGCCGTTCGGCCGTACGGCGTAGCGCACCTGGTCCACGTAATGGGTGCGGGCTCGGGGGTCGGTGAGGAAGTGAAACACGGCGCGGTCGTGCCAG
>JBBRGH010000377.1:0-3510 GCA_038240915.1 Gemmatimonadales bacterium
GGAGGTGCGGTCGTGGTCGGTTCGTCCATTTCGGCCTCCGCGGCATGCTCGTGCCGGCGTCGCCCACCGAACAGGCGTCGTCCGCGGCGCTTCGGATCGACGGGATCCATGCCACCCCTTCAGCCCGGGATCGCCGGGCAATGTTCCACGTGAAACGTTCCCGCCGCCTGGCTCCGACGTTCCACGTGAAACATCACGACCAGAGCGGGCTCTTGAGGGGAAGGTTGCGCCGGCGAGGGAACTCGTCCGCCAACGGCGCGTGCTTGCGGAGGATAACGAACGAGCCGGTCGACTGCACGACTTGGGTCGAGATTTCGAGACCGACCCGTGCCAGACCGTGCGCCGGCCACCGGTCGGCGTGCCCACCGGGCGGCTCGCTCACACTGACCTGGCCGCCGACCGCAACGAAACCGCTCCCGCACTCGGCGGTGACCGAGGGCGGCCCGAACCCGCGGGCAAGGACCAGGGAGAATTGTTCTCGCAGCTCGGGATCGTGCGCCAGGTCTTCGGCCCGACCCTCGATCACCGTGATGCGACCCGCGAGGCCGAGGCGGGCAACCGCCGTGCGGAGCCAGGCGGTGCGCCGCACCTGCCCGTCGAGCAGCGCGCCGCGCGTATCCGGCCATGCGAGGGCGACGGCGAGTCCTGGTACACCTGCGCCGCTCCCCAGGTCGAGGAAGGGCGCGGCGTCGAGCGAGGACAGCCACGCTCGACTGTGGAGCACGTGCCGCTCGACCGGATCGGGACCGAGCAGCCCGATCCGACGGGCGTCCTCGAGGACGACCTCGAGCGACTCCGGATTCACGCCCGGCTCAGGTCGGGCTGATCACCACGTAGCGGCGCGGGTCCTCGCCCTCGGACGTGGTCTCGACACCGTCGACGTCGTTGACCGCGTCGTGGACGGTCTTGCGGTCGATCGAGCCCATCGGCTCCATCGCACGCTCCTCGCCCGACTCGAGCACCTCGGCGACGACCTTCTTGGTGAACTCCTCGAGGGCGACCCGTCGCTTGGCGCGGTAACCCGCGACGTCGACGCGTACGCGAGCGGCGTGACCGCCGGCCTCACGCTGGACGACGGCTCGGGTCAGCTCCTCGATGGCGGACAGGGTCGCGCCCTTCGGACCGACGAGCAGCCCCAGCTCGGAACCCTCGACCCGAAGCTCGATCGTGTCGTCGTCGATGCTCGACTCGATCTCACCTTCGAGACCGATCGCCGCCACCAGACCGGCGACGAACTCCTCGGCCGCCTCCGCCTGCTCCTCTACCGGAACCTCGTCGTGCTCCACCGCAGGGGCCTCCTCGCCTCTGTTCCGCTCGGCCGCTGGGGCCGGCTTCTCCGGTCCGCGTCGAGATCCGCCGCGTCCCTTGGGCCGGCCGCCACCTTCGTTGCGCCGACTTCCACTCTTGCTTCCACCCTTGTTCCGACCGCGCCGGCGCTCCTGGGGCTTCTCCCGAGAGATCGGCTTCAGCCGCACCCGCACCCTCGCCTCGCTCCCACCGAACCGACCGAGGAAGCCCGCCTTCGGCTCCTCGAGCACCTCGATCTCGACGTCCTCGGCATGCACGCCGAGCTCGTCGAGCGCGGCATCGACGGCCTCGTCGACCGTCCGTCCGGTTGTCTGGACCCACTCCATCTAGCGCTTCCGCTTCCGATTGCTCCGCGCGCCACCTGCCGGACGCGACTGCCCATTCCCGTTCTTCGAACCGTTGCCGGTGTCCTTGGCGTCGCCTGATCCCACGGCCTTGCCCGCGGGCTTGCTGCCGGCTCGGCCCGTGGACTTCGCACTCGAACCCTTCGCGCTGGAACCCTTCGCGCCACCCTTGGCCGAGTCGGCCTTCGATCCCCCGTCGGTGATCGCCTTCGTCTTCGTCGCGGCGCCACCACCGCGGCCCTTGCCGTCCCCGGAACCCTCGATCTCGCCTTCACCCTTTTTGGGTGGAGGGTTCGAACCGGCGCCCATCGTCCGGTACACGACCTCCTGCTGGCCGATCTGCCAGAGGTTCGAGGTCGCGAAGTAGAGACCGACGCCGGAGGGCAGGCCCCAGGAGATGAACGCGAACACGACCGGGAACACCTTGCTGATGATCGCCATCTGCGGATTGGCCTGGGTCTGGTTCCGCATGGTCTGCCGCTGCTGGATGAACCCGGTGACCACCACCAGACCCACCAGCACGAGATAGGGCCACACCGTGCCGAACCCGCTCGACGCCGCCTTGCTGGCCGAGGTCGTGAGGTTCATGCCGGCGAAGTGCATGTTCGGCTTGCACTTTCCGGGATCGACGCCCTTGCCACAGATGTCCGTGTACATCTGCGAGGACTGCGGGATGAACTTCTGGATGTCGCGCAGCGTCTGGAAGAGCGCGATGAACACCGGCATCTGGAGGAGGAGCGGCAGGCACCCTCCGAGCGGATTGATGGAGTTCTCCTTGTAGAACTTCATCATCTCTTCGTTGAGCTTCTGGCGGTCGTTCTTGTACTTCGCCTGGAGCTTCTTGATCTCGGGCTGCACCCGCTGCATTGCGATCATCGACTTCGCCTGCTTCGCGGTGAGCGGAAACAGCACGAGGCGGACCGCGACCGTGAGCAGAATGATCGCGACGCCCGAGTTCGGGACGATCGAGTAGAAGAACGCGAGGACCGAACCCAGGCCCTGTCGGATGGAATCCCAGATGGCCACGGCGATCATGCCGACGATCCTTTCCAGACCGAACGTGCGTTCGATTCCGTTGCCGGGTTGGCGGCGCCGAGTGGCCCGCGGTCCGTCGCCGGCGCGGGCGCGGGCACCGGGTCGAACCCACCGGCGTGCCAAGGGTGGCACCGGCCGATCCGTCGCACACCCATCCACATGCCGCGGGCGAGGCCGTGCACCTCGATCGCCTCACGGGTGTACTCGGAGCAGGTCGGCGCGAAGCGGCAGCGGGGGGTCGAGCCGGCCATGAGCACCTGGTAGCCGTGGATCGCGCGCATTCCCGCCCGTGCCCAGAGCGACGGCCGCGCGGTCATGCTGCGGCCCGGAGGCAGTCGGCCAGGGCGCGACGCAACTCGGCGAAGGACGCCGCGGCCGCGGCGGGGGTCGCGCCGACCAGATAGGCGGAGTCGGCGCGGACGACGTCGCCCTCTTCGCGCAGCGCAGCGCACAGGCGGCGGCGGACGCGATTGCGGGTCACGGCGTTGCCGACGTGGCGGCTGACCGCGAATCCCACCTGCGGGCCAGGCCCGGGGACCGGGACGCGCCGCACCCACACGAGCTCACGGCGGCACGCGCGTGCGCGGGCCAGGAGGGCGAAGGTCGCACGATGGCGGATACGGAAGATCAGGCCGAGAGGCGCGAGCGCCCGCGGGTGCGCCGCGCCTTGAGCACGGACCGACCGGCGCGCGTACGCATCCGGATCCTGAATCCGTGCTTCTTCTTGCGCTTCCGGTTGTTCGGCTGGAAGGTCCGCTTCACGCATGGCCTCCTCGGGAGGGGAGTGGGCGCCGCCAACGCCGGGCGAAGGAGGTCCCGGACT
>JBBRGH010000378.1:0-3504 GCA_038240915.1 Gemmatimonadales bacterium
TCCGCGAAAGTCGAAGTGCTCCTGAGCCATCAGCCGCTCGCCCTGCGGCGTCGCCGGGGCCGTGAGGTGCCACAGCAGGAGCTGCTGACCAATGGCGGAGGCCGGCATCCACACGCCCGGCTGGATGCCGGGATAGAACGAGGCGTACTCGGGCTTGAGCCGGGCTTCGCGGATGGTGCTTTGCACTCGGTCCCTCCAACTTGATGTCCATGGAAGACACAGCCGTCAGCGCGCTCTGCCAGCGGGCCATGGTCGAGCTGATGTTTCTGCTCGCCCACCAGCGCCAGCCCCGGGGACGCCAGCGCCGGGACTGGTCCCTCCTCCGAAACCTCGTCCGTGAAGGGCTCGACGCCGTCCCCAGGCCGGAACTGCTGCAGAACGGTCCGTGGCGCGTCGCCCAGCGGCCGCTCCGACAGCCGGGACGCAACGGTCTGCGGTTCGTCCCGCTGGTGCAGCGCGGTCGGACCGAGCTCATGATGCCCACGGCGGAAGAGGCCGAGAACCTCGTGGCGTTCCTCAATTGGTGCGGCATGCCGGAATTCGGAGAGCGCTGACTGGGAGCCGTCCGTCAGCGCCGAAGATGCTGCGGGCCGGGGCCGGGGGGAAGGGCCGCCGAAGCCGTCATCCCGGACTCGCCGTAGACTGACCACTGACCGGGCCCGTCCGGGGAAGTCGCCGTTCTTCCTCTCTTCACGGATCGCGGAGGCAGGGTGCGCTACCGGTTCCTCACGACCGACGTCTTCACCGACGCGCCCTTTACCGGCAATCAGCTGGCGGTGTTTCCCGAGGCGGCGGGTCTGCCGGCGCCGCGGATGCAGCAGATCGCGCGGGAGTTCAACTTCCCCGAGACGGTCTTCGTGCTGCCGCCCGAGCTGCCGGGTTGCGCCCACCGGTTGCGCATCTTCAACCCGACGACGGAGATGGAGTTCGCCGGTCATCCCACGATCGGCGCGGCGCACGTGCTCGCGGCGCTCGACGCGATTCCGCTCCGCGAGGGCCACGCCGACGCGCTGCTCGAGGAGCTGGTGGGCGCCGTGCCAGTCAGCGTGTGGGGTGAGCGAGGCCGCCCGACCCGCGCACGCCTGCGCGTCGCCCAGCTGCCGGAGGAGACGCCGGCACCGGACGGCGCGGCGCTCGCCGCGATGCTGTCACTCACGCCCGACGATCTGGTCGGCGGCGGCATGACCCCCACGGTGGTATCGTGCGGCATGCCGTTCGTGATGGTGCCGGTGCGCTCGTCGGAGGCCGTGGCCCGCGCCCGGGCGAATGCCGAGCGGTTCGCCGCCACGCTCGCCGGGTGCGCGAGCGACAAGGTGTTCGTGTTCGCGGTGAGCGCCGCCGCGGGCGCGGACATCCACGCGCGAATGTTCTCGCCCGCTAGCGGAATCCCCGAAGATCCCGCCACCGGGAGCGCCGCCGTGGCTCTCGGCGGCTATCTCGCCGCGCGCGAGCCGGGGAGTGAGGGCCGTTTCGGCTGGAGCATCGCCCAGGGCGTCGAGATGGGCCGCCCCAGCCGACTCGACGTGGAGGTGGAGAAGCGCGCCGGCCGGATCACCGACGTGGGGGTCGGCGGCTCGGCGGTCATCGTGAGCGAGGGCAGCATGGAGGTGCCGGTACCCTAGTCGGCGCGGCCGCTACCTCGATCGGCGGCGCGCCGTCGGCATGCGGGCGGGCCGGCCGCGCCGCGGCGCCTTGAACTCGGGCGCGTGCCGCTGCAGCAGCGTGACCAGCGTCGAGAGGGCGAGCGGCTGGACGCCGCCGGGCCGTACGGCCGCGCTCCACGAGCGGGTGATGCCTTGCCCTCCCAGCCGCACCGCGGCGAGCGACCCCTCCTCAAGCTGGGTCGCGACGGCCCACCGCGCGAAGACACTCACCCCCACACCCGCCATCACCAGCTCGAGCAGCGCCTCGGTGGCCGGTACGTAGGAGATCTCCGCCGGCTCTACCCCGGCCGGCCGGAGCAGCTCGCGCACCACCGTGCTGTCGCCCGGGTCCGCCGTGTACAGCAGCAGGTGTTCGCCCGCGAAATCGGACGCGGTCAGATGGGGACGGGCCGCGAGCGGATGGTCTGGTGGCAGCACGGCCACGAGCTCGTCGTCGAAAAGCCGGTGATAGGCGAAGGCCTCGTCGCGGTCCCGGCTGGCCACGATGGCCACGTCGATCTCGCGCTCGCGGAGTGCCTGGAGCGGCCGGCCGACGGCGGACGGCACGATCCGGAGCTCGACGGTGGGCAAGGCCGCGCGGAAATCGCGCAGCACGGCGGGCAGCCAGTGATAGGCCGTGTAGCACTGGGTGCTGAGGCGGACCAGCTCGCCGCGGCCGAGCGCCCGCCGGGCGATCGCCTCCTCGACCGCATCCAGCTCACCCAGCACCTGGCGCGCGGTCCGGAGCAGCCGCTCGCCGGCCTCGGTGGGTGTCATGCCCCTGCGGTCGCGGGTGAAGAGGGCGGTGCCGAGGCGGCGCTCCACCGCGCGCAGGGTGTGGCTCAGCGCCGGCTGGGTGACACCCAGGCGGGCGGCGGCCGCGGTGAGGGTGCCGGTGTCGGCGATGGCGGCGAGGGCGCGGAGCTGGCGGGTCTCGAGCTCGGGCATCGTCATGCTACCATAAGCCAATTTTATTGATTTTGCAATGAAGCCGCTATTGACGCTCATACCTCAGAGGGGCAGATTGGCCCCACCAAGCGACTTCCCTCAAGGTGAGGACACGCCCGTGACCGCGAACCCCGCCAGTCCCGTCGTCGCCGTGCTGATGTTCGCCCTGCTCGCCATCGGCCGCCCTGCCCCCGCAACTGCCCAGGCTGCCCGAGTCACCCCCGCCAACTCCGCCGCCATCACCCGCACCGCGCTCGACTACATCGAAGGCTGGTACACGGGGGACGCCGCCCGGATGGAACGCGCGCTCCACCCCGAGCTGGCCAAGCGCATCGTGTTCCGGCCGAAGACGGCAGGCATGCCGCCGCGGCTCGACCAGCAGAGCGCCATGACGCTGGTGCAGCACACCCGCGCCGGCGGCGGCAAGTCGACGCCCGCCGAGAAGCAGCAGAAAGACGTGACCATCCTGGACGTCTTCCAGAACGCGGCCAGCGTGAAGGTGGTGGCCAGCCAGTGGGTGGACTACCTGCACATGGTGCGGGCGGACGATCGCTGGCAGATCATCAACGTGCTGTGGGAGCTCAAGCCGGGCGGCTGAGTCCGGCCCGGCGCCGACGCGTGCCGGCGAGCGCGCGGCGCCGATGCCCGCTATCCCTCGCTCTCCGGCCGAGTTCCGCTCCACGCGGTAGGCGCTACTTCAAGCCCTGCGTCCGTTGTGCCTACGGGGGCAGCCTTGATTGCCCTGTTGAAGGATCCCGAGCTGTTTCACCGGCACCGGTCGCTGGCCGGATACGTCTGACGCGCCGGCACAACCCCCGCGCTCTTGAAATCGGCTTGATGGGCGACGTGCACTATGAGCCTGTCATCGCCGTACCGTGAATACCTGACACCGGCAAGCGCAGGGTGGCGCACG
>JBBRGH010000379.1:0-3486 GCA_038240915.1 Gemmatimonadales bacterium
GGGCACACCGCTGGTGACATCGTGGTCTGGCTGCCCGACGAGCGCATCTGCTTCGCCGGCGACCTCGTCGAGGCGCAGGCCGCTCCCTACATGGGCGACGCCCACATCTCGGACTGGCGCGGCGCAACCCTCGACCGGGTCGCCCAGCTCAACCCAGAGCAGCTGGTCGGCGGCCGCGGCCCGGTCGTGCACGGCGACGACGTCCCGCGCGCCATCGAGGACACCCGCGCCTTCCTCTCCACCACCCTCGACCGGACGCGGGCCGTACGGGACAGAAACGGAACGCTGAAGGAGGCGTTCGACACGATCCACGCCGAGCTCGCGCCTCGCTACGCGGCCTCCGCGATCTTCGAGCACTGCATGCCCTTCAACGTGCAGCGGGCCTGGGATGAGCTCGAGGGGATCGACCATCCGCGGATCTGGACCGCCGAGCGCGACCGGGAGGTCTGGGACGCCCTCCAGGCCTGAGGGCGCGGTCGCGGTCATCGGCGCGGGGCCGGTCGGCCTCACACTCGCGGGGCGGCTCGCCCAGCACGGGGTCGACGTGGTGCTCTTCGAGGTGGAGCCGGCGCACCGCAAGGTGGGCTCACGGGCGCTCTGCATGCAGCGCGAGACGCTCGAGATCTGGGCACGGCTCGGAATCGGCGAGGAGGTGGCTGCCAGGGGCGTCCAGTGGCAGCTGGGTCGCACCTACTTCCGCGAGCGCGAGCTCTTCCAGACCCACCTGCCGGCCAACCCGGACGACCACTTCCCTCCATTCGTCAACATCAGCCAGACCGAGGTCGAGGAGCTTCTCATCGATCGCCTGGCGGAGCTCGGCGTGCGGCCTCGCGGGGGACATCGGCTCATCGGCCTGCAGCAGGAGGCCGACGGCGTCGAGCTCACCTTCGAGACCGATACGCACCCGACCACCTTCCACGCCGCGTACGCGGTCGGCGCCGATGGCGCCCATTCAGGTGTGCGCCACGCCCTCGGGCTCGAGTTTCGCGGCCACTCGTTCGAGGACCTCTTCCTGATCACCGACATCCGCGCCCAGCTTCCGTTTCCGGCCGAGCGGCGCTTCTACTTCGATCCGCCGTGGAACCCCGGGCGCCAGGTCCTCATCCATCCGCAGCCGGACGGCATCTGGCGCATCGACTGGCAGCTCCCGCCGGGGGCCGATGCCAAGGCGATCGACGGGCGGGTGCGCGCCGTCATCGGTCCGGACGCCGCCTACGAGGTCATGTGGTCGACCACCTACCGCTTCCGCCAGCGGCTGGTCGACCGATTCCGCGTGGGGCGCGTCTTCCTAGCGGGCGACGCGGCGCACCTGATGTCGCCCTTCGGCGCCCGCGGCCTGAACTCGGGCATCGCCGATGCCGAGAACCTCGCCTGGAAGCTCGCCTGGGTCCTCACTGGCCAAGCGTCGGCGTCACTGCTCGACTCGTACGACGCCGAGCGCCGTCCCGCCGCGGTCGAGAACCTGGCCGTGACCGAGGCATCGATGCAGTTCATGGTGCCGCACGGCTGGTGGCGACGGGCGTGGCGCAACCTCGTGCTGCGCGCCAGCGTCCGTTCGCGCTGGTTTCGGCGCCGCGTGAACTCGGGGCGGCTGGCGAAGCCGTTCACCTATCCCGCTGCGCCGGGGCCGGATAAGGGGTCGCTGCCGCGCCACGGTGCCGTGGCGCCCGATGGCCCGCTGGACGAGGGGCGGCTCCGCGACCGCCTTGGCCGCGGCTTTGTGCTGCTGCTGGTCGGCGTCGGCCCGCCGTCGGCCGAGGTCGGATGCGTGGTCGTCGTCGCCGGCCCGGTCCTGGCTCGGCGCTACGGCTCGCAGCCGCGCGCCTGGCTCATTCGGCCCGACGGCCACATCGCCGATAGCCTGCCGCTCAGCTCCGACGCGGCGTTCGCGCAGCTCCCGGCCTTTGTGGCGAGCGGCACCGGCCGTTATTACCCGGAGTGATCAGTTCGCCGCATTTCACGGTCATTCGCCCGGAAACGGGCGCGTTTCATTACCCGGCGTAATGCGTTCGAGCGCGAAAAACCCCATCCGAGCCGAAATGCGCCCGATGTACGACTTGGAGTAATAACCCGCGGCTCCTCCGGATTCGGTGTGGATAACTCGCGGCCCCGCCCCCAAGCTTGTGGAAAAGTGGGGTTGCGTCCGACGGCGCCCAACCCGCATCCTCTCTGTGTCCCGGAGGGGCAGCTGGACGACCTGAGATGACATCAAGGGTCTCCGCGGTTCCTTCGGGATTTTGCTGTGCCCGGCGTCAGAAGGCCCATTGGCCGGCGGCGAATCGGCCCGCGAAGTACGCGAAGCCCAGTAGGGACGCCACGCCGAGACCCACCGCCGTCCAGCGCGAGCGAGTGAGCAGCGCGAACCAGGCGAAGAGCGGGAAGAGCACCAGCGTGTAGCGCGGCACGCTCAGCACGAAGCTGGTGCTCGTGATCAGGAGCCAATTACCGGCCATCCAGACCGCCCACGAGGGCCGGAATCGGAGCGCCGCGACAACGGTGGCGACCAGCCCCAGACCGATGAACCCCAGCTCCATCCAGCCGAGCATGAAGGCGTCGTCCGGCGGCCGGGTCAGGATCGAGGTGATCACGCCGCCGATCCCGACCCAAGGCGGGCTGAGCGATTTGAACCAGTGCTCGCGCTGGATCGCAAGGAAGGCCAGCGGGTCGCCGTACACGGCCTGGTTGAGCGCAAGGTAGCCGGCGAAGCCGAGCGGTACGATGGCGATCCCCAGCCAGCGCCACCGCCACCGCCGATCCGGCCACCACGCGAGCAGCGCCTCGGCCGCCAGCGCGGGCACCAGCACCAGGCCATTGACGTGGGTCAGCGTCGCGAGGGCGCCCAGCAGCCCGGCCAGCCACCACCGGTTGGTCCGCGCCGCCAGGAACGAGCCCAGCACGAGCGCCAGGAAGAGGCTCTCCGTGTAGCCGATGTGCAGGAAGTAGGCGGTCGGGAAGATGAGCAGGAAGATCGCCGCCCGCCGCCCCACCGCCACGTCGAAGTCCAGCGCCACCAGGCGGGCGAGGAGCGGCGCGACGAAGAGCGAGGCGACGGTGCTGACCGCGATGGCGGCGACCAGAGGATCGTGGAGCAGCGCATAGACCGCGGCCACCGCCCACGGGAAGAGGGGATAGAAGACGATGTAGAGCGACAGGTCGCCGGGATAGATCGACCGATATCCACCCTCAACCAGGTTCCCCGGATCCACCGCGCGGTAGCCGAAGACCGCAAGGTCGGTGTAGTGCGGCGCGTCCCAGCGGTCCCAGACCTCGAGTAGGCCGCGGGGTCCATGCAGCGCCTCGCCGGCGAAGACCATGAACGCGATCGCCCCGCCAATGAGCAGGAGCAGCTTCAGCAGGAGCGTGAGGCCGATCAGCTGGGCATCGGTCCGGCTCAGGCGCATTCGCGCGACTATACGACCGATGCCGCCGTCACCCTCAGGTCCGGTAGACCCTGGTGGGTGCGGCTGCTACCATGGCGCCTCGATC
>JBBRGH010000380.1:0-3476 GCA_038240915.1 Gemmatimonadales bacterium
GGACCTGCTGGGCCTGTGACCGTCCGGGCCCCCGCCCGACCGCCTAGACGAAGGTGCCGACCCGGAAGCGCCAGATCCGGCCCAGCAGATCCTCCAGGTAGCCCTGGGTGGTGAAGTCTTCCACCGCCGCCCAGGTCACCGAGGATGGCGCGCTGCTGCCCCCGCCGTGAACTTGCCCCGGCCGCGGCACCCGCCTATCGATTCCCTATGACCAACGAGGAGAGTCTCGAGCCGGCATCAGGCGACACCCCGTCGCCCGCGGCCATCGCCGCCACCGAGCATCCGGTGCAGCTCACCGTGGGCCTGCTGCAGGACGATCGGGTGCCCGAGGGCATGGTTTGCATGGGGAGCTACCGGAACGGGCGGCTGATCGCCCGGGCGGTGCTGCCGCCGGCGGCGTGGGAGCAGATCGAGGAGTTCGGGGTCTTCGCCGAGCCGGTGCAGATCGTCCTCGTGGCGCGCGAAGCCGCGCCCGGACTCCAGTGCCAACTCTACGCGATGGTGCCGCTGCCCGAAGGCGAAGATGACGAGGACGAGGAGCCGTGGAGCGCCAGCGTGCCCGGCGCGTCGTACGAGTCGTCGGTCGAGTCGGAGGGAACCGAGGGCGACGGCGAGGATGATCCGGCAGTGGCGCCGATCCCGCTCGGCAACATCGTGCGGTACGACCGGGACCGAGTGCACCCCGAGAGCCTGCCGCTCGAGGCAGTGGACGTCCTGCGGCGGATCATCGATGGGGAGACGTCGGAGGTGGTGGACCGGGCGCTGGCGGACCTGCTGGGCCTGTGACCGTCCGGGCCCCCGCCCGACCGCCTAGACGAAGGTGCCGACCCGGAAGCGCCAGATCCGGCCCAGCAGATCCTCCAGGTAGCCCTGGGTGGTGAAGACTTCCACCGCCGCCGCCGTAGCTGCCGCGTTGATCCCCCAGAGCGTCGCCCGCTTGGGATCGCCCTCGAAATCCGCCTGCACGAACACCTCCTCCTCCCGGTGGTAGATGGTAGGCAGCAGGGAGGTGAATTCCTGGGACACGCCGTTCACCCCCGGCCCGCCGATCGCGATGGTGGGGTTCAGGTGGAAGGTCCGGTTGTCCAGGTACCATGTGTCGGCCACGACGACCGCGCGCCGATAGGCGTGACCGAAGCCGCGGCGGTCGATCTCCGATTTGAGCAGGGAGGCGAGCGGCCGGTCGCGCTCTTCGGCGGTCGGGGAGGAGCCGGTCACCAGCACGATCGTCTCCTCGGTATCCACGAGCTTCATGAGTCTCCCGGGTCTCCCGGCGTCAGGGTGTGGCCGTGTCGGCCGGCGCCGTGCGCTGATTCTGCTCGAACTCCCGCTCGCGCTCCTTTCGAAGCCGCATCTCGCGGATCATCGCCTTGAACTCCGCGAGATTCTCCGCCCGCTGTGCCGCGTACTGCAGGTCCGACCGAAGGTCCATCAGGTGATTGTAGGCGCGGTTCTGATCCATGTTCCCGGCCGGGATCGGCAGCAGGGCCAGCACCGCCGCCGGGATCTTGAGCCCCGCGATGTAGATGTTCCTCGAGTCGATCCCGAATTTCTTGCCGGCAATCTCCCTGGTCCAGCTGGGGAGTGCCTGAGCGCGGCCGGTGGGATCGGCGGCGATCGAATCGAGATAGCCCTGCACGATCGCGGTCACCGCACTGTCCACCAGCTCGACGTGGGTCTTGCTCAGCCGCTGGGCCAGCTCCTTCGGCGGGAGCGGCAACGGGCGGACCCAGAGGCGGCCGTCGGCCAGACCCGCGCCGATCCGGCCGATGGCCGGCCGGACCCGCGGCGGCGGCGGGCTGCCCGTGTCCGGCGCCGGGCGCGGAGGCCGCGGTTCGGGCAGCACGGCCACCGACTGCGGCCGCGGCAACACGGCCGGACGGCTGGGCCGCTCGCCGACAATGCCGGTGCCCGCGCGCCCTTCGGCGCGCGGCAGCCGGTACGGCATCGGCACCGCGGCCGGCCCTTCGGCGGGCGGAGCCAGGATGATCAGCTCGGACGGCCGATGGGGCAGCACCGGCGGCCGGCCCTCGATCCAGGCGAACAGCATCAGGCTGTGCACGGCCAGGCTGGCCGCGATCGCGAGTCGCGGCCAGCGCCGGGTCGGCGGCAGGCGAACCTCAGGGGACCGGGGCAAGCTCCCCTCGATGGACCGCCGCGAGCGTCTCCCCCAGCCGCGCCGCGGCCGTGCGCAGCCGATCAGCGCCCGTGGTGAGAGCGATCCGGAAGAAGCCCTCGCCCGCGGGCCCGAACGCACTGCCGGGCAGGACGACGGTCCCGGTGCTCTCCAGCGCGCGGGTGGCGAAGCGGGCCGACTCGACCCCGGCCGGCAGCGCCACCCACAGGTACATCGCGGCCTTGGGCGCCTCCAGGGCGAACCCCGCGGTGCGGAGCGCCGCCAGCGCCGCGTCGCGCCGGCGCTCGAGCTCGGCCCGAATCGGGGCCACCAGCGCTTCGCCCTGGTCGAGCGCCGCGGCCCCCGCCTTCTGCACCGCCAGGAAGGGTCCGGTGTCGGTGTAGGACTTGACCCGGGTGAGCGCGGTGATCAGCTCCGGCCGCCCGACGGCGAACCCGATCCGCCAGCCCGTCATCGAGTAGCTTTTGGAGAGGGAGAAGAACTCGAGCGCCACCTCCCGCGCGCCCGCGATCTCGAAGATGCTCGGGGCCCGATAACCGTCGTACGTCAGGTCGCAGTAGGCGTTGTCGTACGCGAGCAGGATATCGTACCGGCGGCAGGTGGCCACCAGGCGCTCGAGATATTCCGGGGTGGCGACCGCCGCCGTCGGGTTGTTCGGGTAGTTGGCGAACACCAGCTTGGCCCGGCGGAGCACGGCCTCGGGAATCTTGTCCAGATCGAGCAGGAAACCGTTCTCGGGCCGGAGCGGGGCAATATAGGGTTCGGCGCCGGCCAGGATCGAGCCGCCCAGGTAGGCCTGGTACCCGGGCTCCGGGACGATGGTGGCATCGCCGGGGTTCACCACCGCGAACGGCAGATGCGACAGCCCCTCCTTCGACCCGATCAGGGGCAGGGTCTCGGTCGCCGGATCGAAGTGAAGCCCGAACCGCCGCTCCACCCAGCGCGAGGACGCCTGCCGGAAGGCCGGGAGGCCCTGCTGGAAGCCGTACTTGCTGTACGCGGGGTCGTGGAGCGCCTCGGTCAGGGCCTCGATGGCCACCGCCGGCGGCGGGGTGTCGTTGTCACCGGCGCCGAGGTCGATCACGTCCATCCCGGCTTCCATCAGCCGCCGCTTGATGCTGGGGATCTGGGCGAGCGGGTAGCCGGGGAGGGCATGCACGCGCTGACTGAATTCGATCATCGGCGGTGGCCGTCGCGAACGGGGTTGGAGAGCACGCCAACGCCGGGAATTTCCACCTCCACGACGTCCCCGTCGCGGAGGGGCCCGACGCCGGCCGGGGTGCCGGTGGCGATCAGGTCGCCCGGCTCGAGCGTCATGATGCCGCTGATGAACGACACC
>JBBRGH010000381.1:0-3381 GCA_038240915.1 Gemmatimonadales bacterium
CGTCGCAGAACTGCAGAAGAACGACCCGCGGTTCATGCGCGACGGGATCCACTCCTACCTGCAGTACCTCGACCGGCACGGCTCCGTGGCGAAGCGACTCGGGGCAGCCGGCGTACCGGCCTGGGTGGTCCACGGCGAGAGCGGCGACGGCGGCGTGACCGACGAGGAACGCCGCACGCTACAGGCGTACGCGTCCATCCGGATCGTCACCATCCCCGGCGGCAGCTTCTTCACTCCCAACGAGGAACCCGCCCTCGTGGCCGGGCTTGTCCTCGACGCGCTCCAAGCAGCCAGCACCAATCCGGTGCCCGGCTGAGCCTCATCACGCCCTGCGGCTCCACAACATCTAACGACAGCACCACGAGGAGCAAGGCATGCCCAAGATTTCCAAGCAGAGCTCGCCGACGTCGGCGAGTACGGGCCGGCCCTTGACACCTGCGGCCGGCTTTACGACTACACCGTCGACTTCGTCACGATCATGCAGGCGCATGCTCTGGCCGGCATGTTCGAGGGCCTTCCCGACGAGAGCTGCCCATTCCCCCGTTGGGGTACCTGTTCACCGGAATGATCACCGCTGCCTATTCTTATCGCGAGGAGGTCCTCGAGGCGGGCGACGGCTTCTACATGTCCCCGGCCATGTCCCCGCAGCCGAGACAGGCTGCAAGTTTTCTCCAGTTCAGTCCCGCCAAAGAACTGGCCGAGGTGCGGGCCGTGATGATGGTCAACGCCCAGCAGATGCAAGGCGCCTGACTCTTGCCTCACCGGCGCTGGCCGAAACCCGAACAGGTTGACCAAACGGGCCGTTAGCTTCAGCTCATCCAGCGGACCGGGTCGTCGGGGCGGTAGGAGCAGGCATGGCCGGTGCTGATCGAGCCGGTGAGGTGCTTTCCGAGCGCGGGGTGTTGCGATTCGATGCGGCCCAGGGCGTCCTTGATCCGGGCGGCGACGGCCTTACGGGCCCGCTCCCGGTCGTCACCTAACCCACGGTCGCGCTGGCTCAGGCCGACGGCGGAGGAGAGCTCCCGGACGAGGAAAGCGCGTTCTTCGGCGATGGCGCTCGCCCGGTCCAGGTCGTGGTTGCGCTCGGCGTCGCCGAGGTCATCGTCGAGCTGCACCAGGCGGGAGCGGTAAGCCTGATGCGCTTGCCGATCGAGCACCGGGTCCGCCCCGAACGCGGCGCCACCAGTGAGGTGCAAGCCGGTGAGCACAGCCGCCGGTACCGCACGCCCCTCGGCACGGATCAAGGCGGCGATGTCGGCGAAGCCTTTGGCCTCGGAGAGCCGGATCTCCTGCCCGGCAAAGGAGATCCGCCAGGTGCCGCCCTCGCGGCGGAACACATTCTCCGGCGGAAGGAGAGCACCCTGCACCCGCTTTGAGACGCCCAGCATGCCCAGCTGTCGGGCCGTCGCACCCGCCTCGTCAAGCAGCCGCGCCACCCGGGCCCGGTCGCCCGGGCGACCACGGGCCGCCAACGCGAAGGACAGCTCCGCGCGGGTACGAGCCAGCCAGGGCCACGCCGATAGCCGTTCGTGGAGGGCCGCCGCAGTCTCCAGGTGGCGGATCGCGTCGTCGGTGCGTCCCAGCGCCGCGGCCAGAACGCCGAGGTGGTGGTCGACTGCGCCGCCGAAGCCGACCGCCGCGGCGATGACGACGGTGGTGCCGGCGTGAGGTCGGAGTACGTCATAGAACCGCTGGCACTCCGGGAGGAGACCGAATGCCGCGGCGGCCTCGCCGAGTTCAGCCCACTGCGCGGCGATCACGTACGGAAAGGGCAGGTCCTCCGGCCGGGCCTGTACCGCCGGGATGATCGCCCGCGCCGCCGCGGCATCGTCACCGCGCTCCAGAGCGGCAAGCCCGGCCAACGCGTCATACCAGTACTTCAAGTGCGGAAGGCTCACCTCTCGCACGCGTGCCGCGATCTCCGCACGGCGCCCCTGGGCGCTGCGCAGCTCCCACAGCAGGCGGGTCTGCACATTCCACGCGTCCGGCTCCCCGGCCGCCTCGGCCACCACGCCGGCCTCGGCGTACAGCTCCTCCGCCGCGGCGAAGTCCCCGGACAGGTTGGCTCGCATCGCCCGTCGTGACAGCACCAGGTAGGTGTAGTGCGGCTGCCCGACCGCCGTCCCCAGTCGGAGGAACTCTTCGAGGTCGGCCAGGGCTGCCGGGTCGCCGAGCTCCAGCCCGGCGGAGGCCCGCAACAGACACGCTTCCGCCTCGAACGCCCGGTCGCCCGCTCGCCGGGCGACCTGACCCATCTCAGCAGCGATCGCCCGCCGCCGGGAGGCCGTACCAGGCTGCCAGATGGTGTCATGGGCTGCCAGCAGGCACGGCGCTAGCGTTGCCTGGTCACCGACCCGTCTGGCGATCTCGACCGCCGCGCTGCTCAGCCGGGCGGCTCGCACCCGCTCCGCCAACCCCGAGAGGTACAGTTCGCGGGCCAGGCAGGCCAGCACCTGCGCCCGCAGCGCGCTGTCCTCGTCGTCGAACCCGTCCAGTGCCTCCTCCAACAGGTCGACAACGACGTCTCGGGACGCGCCGGACTCCACCCCCAAGGCGTGAACACCAAGAGCGGCGCGGGCCAGCGGACCGGCCGCCGCTCCCGTTCGGGCAAGCTCGACCGCCCGGTCGTAGTCATCGTGGGCACGAGCCAGCTCACCCGCACGCCGCAGGGCGTCGCCTCGGGTGAGGAGCAGCTCAAGACGGTCCTCCTCCCCCAGCAGCCCGGCCAGGCCCAACCCCTCCAACGTCTTGGAGCAGTGCCCGACCGCGTCCTCATACGCCAGCCGTCTAATCGCCTCCGCAGCGGCGAGCAGGCAGTACCGCACTGCCTCGACGGACAGGCCGGATGAGGGTTGCCCCACCGCCGCGAGGAGGAAGTGAAGGGCTAACTCGGCCGGGTGTCCGGCGGCGACCCGGGCCCCCGAACCCTCGAGGGCCTCAGCGACGCGTCGGTGCATCCCGGCCCGGGCGCCCATCGAGAGCCCGGCGTAGACCGTCTCGCGGAACAGGTCATGGGTAAACCGGAACGGCCCAGCAGCGCTGAGTGGCGCCACCAGCACCTGCGCGCGGACCGCCGGCTCCAGGCGTTCGACCATGGCGGCGCTCCCGAGCCCGGCAGCCTGGGCCAGTAGCGCTGTCCCGGTCTCCCGCCCGAGGACCGCAGCCACTTCCAGGACCGAAACGGTGTCTTGCGGAAGGCGGGCCAGCCGCTGCTCGACGACCTGCCGGACACCCTCCGGGATGCCGCCGCCGGTGAAGGTCGCCGTGCCCTTCCCGACCCGGCTCAGCAGCAGCTGCGTCACCTCGCGGACGAAGAACGGGTTGCCGCCCGTACGGCGCGCCACCTCAGCCACCACGGCGCGGTCCGGCTCCGTCCCCGCG
>JBBRGH010000382.1:0-3379 GCA_038240915.1 Gemmatimonadales bacterium
CGCCCGTCCCGGTGCCGCCGGAGAGCTGGTTCGCGGCCGCGCCCGATGCCCAGCCTCGCTAGCGGCGAGGGCGCCGCGCTGCTCGAGCGGTTCCGCCGCCACCTTCGCGACCATCGCCAGCCCGTCACCCGCCAGCGGGACCTCGTCGCCCAAGTGGTCTTCCTCTCCGACGATCATCCGTCCGTGGACGGCATCCGCCGCGCCCTCAAGGAGCGGGGCGAGCACGTGGGCACGGCCACCGTGTACCGCACGCTCGAGGTCCTGCTGCAGAGCGGCCTGGTCCGGGCCCACGATTTCGGCGAGGGGTTCAAGCGCTACGAGCCGATGCCGGCGCAGGCCCACCACGAGCACCTCATCTGCGAGCGCTGCGGCCGGGTGATCGAGTTCCAGAACGAGCGACTCGAGCGGATGCTGCCCGTCATCGCCGACGAGCACGGGTTCCAGCACCGGCGGCACCGGGTGGAGATCTACGGCGTCTGTCGCGACTGCCGCCAGCGTGAGCTCGCCGCCCTGTGACCGCGCCCGCCACCCTCGGCCTCTTCGTCGCCTTCGCGGCCGGCCTGCTCAGCTTTCTCTCGCCCTGCGTGCTGCCGCTGGTGCCGTCCTACATCGGTTTTCTGACCGGGATGTCGCTGCCCGAGATGAGCGGGCGCCGGCGGGCGGCCCTGGGACACGCGCTCCTGTTCGTGCTCGGCTTCTCGCTCGTCTTCGTACTGCTCGGCGCCAGCGCCACCGCGCTGGGGCGCGCGCTCAACTACTACCAGCTCTGGCTGCAGCGGATCGGCGGGGTGCTGATCATCGGCTTTGGCCTGGTCTGCCTTGAGGTGATCAAGGTCGGCTGGCTGCAGCAGGAGCGGCGGGTGCAGGTGGAGCAGAAGCCGGTGGGGTATCTCGGCTCGGCTCTGGTGGGCATGGCCTTCGGGGCGGGGTGGACACCGTGCATCGGCCCCGTGCTGGGTGCCATCCTCGGGCTCGCGGCCACGGCCCACGACCTGGGCCGCGGCATGCTGTTGCTGGCCGCGTATTCGGCGGGGCTGGCGGTGCCGTTCCTGCTCGCCGCCGTGGCGCTCGACGCGTTTCTGGAGTGGTTCCAGCGCTTCCGGCGCTATCTGCCCTGGGTGATGCGGGTGAGCGGGATCCTGCTGGTGTTCGTGGGGGCGTTGATGGTGACCGGGGAGTTCACCCGCCTGGCGGGCTGGCTCCAGCAGTTCACGCCGACGGTGCTCCGGGAGAAGATTTGAGCTAGCCCGCCACGCCCTCCTCCGCCAGCTCCTCCTCCAGCTGCTGCCGGCGCAGCAGCTCCCAGTAGCGTCCGCCGCGCGCGATCAGGTCGCCGTGGGTGCCCTCCTCCACGATTCGCCCGTCGTCCAGCACCAGGATCCAGTCCGCGTCCCGCACGGCCGCGAGCCGGTGGGACACGATCAGACTGGTGCGTCCCTCGAGCGCGCCCCGGAGCGCTCGGAGGATCTTGGCCTCGGTTTGCGCGTCCACCGCGCTGAGGGCGTCGTCGAGCACGAAGACCGGCGGATCCTGCGCCAGGGCCCGGGCGATGGCGCTGCGCTGCTTCTGCCCGCCGCTCAGGTTGATGCCCCTCTCGCCCAGCATGGTGTCGTAGCCCTTGGGCAGCGCGGGCAGCGCCTCGGTCAGCTGCGCCACCTCCGAGACCCGCTCGAGCCGTCCGTCGTCGGGCGCGCCGAGGAGCACGTTCTCGCGTAGCGTCTCGCTGAAGAGGAAGGTCTCCTGCGGCACGAACCCGATTGTCCGCCGCAGCTCCGCCAGCGGCAGCCGCCGGATGTCCACCCCGTCGAGCAGCACGGCGCCCTGATCGGGGTCATAGGCCCGGACCAGCAGGTCCACCAGGGTGGACTTGCCCGCGCCCGTGGCACCGACGATGGCGAGCGAGCGCCCGGCCTCGACCCGGAAGGAGATGCCCTGCAGCACGGCCCCCCGGTCCCGGGCGCCGGGGTAGGCGAACGTCACGTCGCGGAACTCGACCTTGCGGCCGCCGTGCGCCGGCGGCAGCGCGGCCGGGGCCCCGGGCTCGGTGATCGCTGGCACTTCCCGGAACAACTGGTTGATCCGGCCCATCGAGGCCGCGCCCCGCTGGACCAGGTTGACGGCCCACCCCAGCGCGATCATCGGCCAGACCAGCATGCCGAGATAGACGCCGAACGCCACGAAGGCGCCGACCGTGACCGTGCCCGCCATCACCAGCCGTCCGCCGGCATAGAGGACGATGACCGCGCTCAGCCCGCCGAGCAGGGTGAGCAGGGGGAAGAAGAGGCCCTGAATTCGGGCCAGGCTCAGGTTGCGCCCGAAATAGTCGTCGCTCAGCCGGCGGAAGCCGGCGATCTCGGCCTGTTCCTGCCGGTAGGCGCGCACCACCCGCACCCCCGAGAGATTCTCGTGCGCGTGACTGGTGAGGCCGGCGAACTGCTCCTGGATCTGCTGGCTCCGGCGGTGAATCCGCTGGCCCAGGGAGATCATCGCGACCGGCAACCCCAGCAGCGGCAGCAGGGCGAGCAGGGTCAGGCGGGGGTTGATGGCCACCATCGCCGGTGCAATTAGCAGGGTCCGGATGCTAGTATCCACCAGGTACATGAGGGCCGGACCGGCCACCATCCGGACCGCCAGCAGGTCGTTGGTCGTGCGGGCCATCACATCGCCCGTGGGGTAGCGGTCGTAGAATTCAGCCGACATCCGCTGCAAGTGTCGGTACAGGTGGTCCCGCAGGTCGGTCTCCACGCGACGGCTGCCGCTGTTCAGCAGCTCACGCATGCCGTAGCGGCCCACGCCACCGATCAGCGCCACGCCGAGCAGGAGCCAGATGGCCGACTGCACGGCCGGGAAGCCGGCGCCGCTCCGGAGCGCATCGATGCCGCGCTCGATGAATTTGGGGCCAAGGGTCGTGAAGAAGTTGGAAATGACCACCAGGGCCATGCCGAGGGTGTATTCGCGCCGGTAGGGCCGGAGATAGGGCAGGAGGGGACGCAGCTCGTTCATGGCTGCTGCAATGTCACCGAGTCGCGCACCCCCGGCAAGTCACATCACCAGGAGGAGTCGATGTCCAGAATTACGCTCGCGGCGCTCGCCCTGCTCGCCCTCGCGGGCTGCGGACGGGGAGACAAGTCGGAGGTCGCTTCGGCCGACAGTCTGAACCGGGACCTGCAGCTCGCGCCGGTGGACACCAGCGCGACGCTCAACGACCGGCCAAGCGCGGATACCGCCGTCACGGCGGCGCCGCCGCCGTCGGCGCCGAAGCCCACGCCCAAGCCGGCGGCTCCCAAGCCCAAGCCGACCGCCCCGGCGCCGGCGCCCGCCCCATCCTCGCCGGCGACCCCGGCCCCCGCGCCGGCCGGCCTGGCCGCGGGCGCGACCT
>JBBRGH010000383.1:0-3367 GCA_038240915.1 Gemmatimonadales bacterium
GCCCGGCCGGCCCGCCCGCCCGCCCGAGTGCAACCGCTGTGGCTTCGAGGTGCCCATCCGGGCGTGGGGCTGCAAGAACCCATGCCCCAACTGCGGAACCGTCTATCCGCTCGGGGACTGCTCTGACTGACACGACCGCCGGGGGCATGCCCGACCTCGAGGTGATCGCCGTCGCGGGCGCCCGGCCCTCCCTCGATATCTCCCGCACCGAGCTGCCGCCCCGCCTTCGTCCCGGCGCGGCGCTGGGCGTGCTCGATATCACCGAGTTCTTCGGCGAGACGACGGGGGGGGTTCGCACCTATCTGCTGCAGAAGGCGCGCTATGTGCAGCGCCGGGCCGCCCTCCGGCAGACCATCGTGGTGCCCGGCGCCCGCGACGAGATCCTCGAGGCCAGCGGCGTTCGCTGCTACCGGCTCCACGGCCCGTCCGTGCCCACCCAGAAGCCCTACCGATTCATGCTGGCCACCCGCTCCACCAGCCGGATCGTGGCCCACGAACGGCCCGACCTGATCGAGGTGGGCAGCACCTGGTTCGCGCCCTGGCTGGTGCATTTGGCCACCCGCCGGGTGGACGTGCCCGCCGTCTGGTTCTATCACAGCAACTTCCCCCGGGTCATCGCACCCTGGCCCGACGCGGCCGGCCCGGCCCGCCGGGCGGCGGCCGAGTTCGCCTGGGGCTACGTCCGCCGTCTCGGCCGGATGGTGCGGGCGACGCTGGCGCCGTCCGACTTCGTGGCCCGCGAGCTCGAGCGCGAGGGCGTCGAGCGGGTGGTGCGGGTGGGCCTCGGCGTGGACCTGGAGCGCTTTCACCCCGACCGCCGGCTGCACGCCGCGGCCACCCGCCGCCTCTACGGCCTTCCCGACGGTCCGCTGGCGATCTACGTCGGTCGGCTTGCCTCCGAGAAGGAGGTGGATCTCCTGCTTACGGCCTGGCCCGAGGTCGAGCGCCGCACCGGTGCTCGCCTGGTCCTGGTGGGCGATGGGCCGAGTCGCCGCCGGCTCCAGCGGCGGCCCGGCAGCGAGCGGCACTTCTGGCTCCCGTTCCAGCAGGATCGCGAGCGCCTGGCGGATCTGCTCGCGGCGGTGGACCTGGCGGTGGCGCCCTGCTCGATCGAAACCTTCGGGTTGTCCGCCCTCGAGGCGCTGGCCAGCGGCACCCCGCTGCTCTCGGCCGACCGCGGCGGCGTGGCGGAGACCGTGAGTCGCTCGGCTGCGGGCGCCGTCTTCGCGGCCGGCGACGCCGGCGCCCTGGCCGAGCAGGCCGAGGGCCTGTTCCGCGGCGATCTCACGGAATTCGGCGCCGCCGGCCGGCGCTATGCGGAAGCGGACCACGGCTGGGACGCGGTGCTGGACCGGATTTTCGACGTCTATCACGACGTTCTGGCCGGGTGAGCCTGCTCGTCTCCATTCACGACGTCACCCCCGCGCTCACGGACGGGGTCACCCGGCTGTGGACGCTCTGCGCCGGACGCGGGGTGCGCCCGGCGCTGCTAGTGGTGCCCGACTGGCACGGGGAATGGCCACTCGACTCGTTCCCGTCGTTCGTGGACTGGCTCCGCGCACGCGCGGCCGATGGCGCGGAGATCGTGCTCCACGGCGAACGACATGACGAGGTCGGCCTGCCGCGCGGCGTGAGCGACACGGTGCGCGCCTGGGGCCGGACCGCCCGCGAGGGCGAGTTCCTGACGCTGGACGGTTCCTCCGCCCGCGAGCGGATCGCCCGCGGGTTGCGCCGGCTCCGGGCGCTCGGGCTCGAGCCGGTCGGCTTCGTGCCGCCGGCCTGGCTGGCCCGCCCGGCCGGACATGATGCCGTGGGCGGCGCGGGCCTGGCCTTCAGCGAGGATGACCGGGCCATCCGGCTCTACCCGTCGCGTCGGCGGCTTCCCTCCCCGGTGGTGCGCTGGAGCGCCCGCACGCCCGCCCGCGCCTGGGGCTCGATCGCGGTGGCGCGGGCTCGCTGGACCCTGCAGCGCCGGGCGGGCTTTCCGCGCATCGCCTTGCATCCACAGGACCTCGATCACCCCGTCACCGCCGGCGCGCTCGGCCCAACGCTCGACCGCTGGCTGGCCCGGCACGCGCCGATTCCCTATTCGGCGCTCGGGGCGTGAGTCCACTCTCCGCCCACGCGCTCTGTCTTGGACTGGTGGCGCTGGATCTGCTCGCCCGCGCCTGGCGCATCCAGTGGATCGTCCAGGGCATCGGTCACCGGATGTCGCTCCGCGATTCCTTCATCGTGAACGCCTTCGGCGACGCAGCCTGCGCTCTGACGCCGCTTCGGCTCGGCGGGGAGCCCGCCCGGCTGGCGGGCATGCTCCGGAGCCGGGTCCCGGCCACTGCGGCGTTCGTCGCCATCAGCCTGGAGGTGCTCGCCGCCTGGCCCGTGATCATCGTGGCGGCGGGCTGGCTGGTCTGGCGCTACGCGCCGGCCTGGTGGCTGCTGGCCGGCCCCCGGCTCGGCGCCGCGGCCGAGCACGCCTGGCCCTGGGTACTGGCGGTCGCGGTGGCGAGCGTGCTCGCGTGGCGGGCCGCGCGGCGGGTCGCCTCGCCGGCGGCCCATCAGCTCAAGCGGCCGATCAAGCGGGCGCTGGTCTACTGGCGGCGCATGCCGCGCTGGCCGCTCGTGGCCAGCGTCCCGATGAGCTTCCTCAACCTGGCCACCCGGGTCGCCATCCTCCCCGTCCTGGCCCTCACGCTGCCGAGCCCGCCCGCGATGGGGCCGCTGGCGCTGGGCTCGTTCGCCCTGCTGTACAGCCAGTTGCTGCTCCCCACGCCGTCGGGCGCGGGGGCGGTGGAGCTCGGATTCCTGGGCGGGGCGGCCGGGGACCTGGGGGCGGGCGAAGGCTGGCTGCTGCTGGCGTGGCGGTTCTATACCAACGGGATCGGCGTCCTGCTGGGGGTGGCGCTGGCCGTCCAGATCTACGGCTGGCCCGCGCTCCGCGGCCTAGTCCGGCGGTGGAGCGATCCCCACTAGCAGGACGGTCCGCTCCAGCGCCTCGGCCACGCCGTGCAGGATCCCGGCTGGCGCCCAGACGACCATCCCCGGCCCGGCCTCCCGGGTCTCGTCGCCCACCGTGATCCGCGCCCGCCCGCTCATCACCACGTAGAACTTGTCCGCCTCGGCATGGGTGTGAACCCTCTGAGCCAGGCCCCGCTCGAAGCAGTTGAGGCCGACGTAGAGGTGCCGGCCGGCGAACAGGTCGGCCTTGCCCGGCTTGGCTTCGCCGAAGACGGCGGCGGCCTCGAGGCTTCGAAAGGAGTCGATCATCGCACTCTTTCGCTCGTCGGTTGTCGGCCCCCGGGTGGGCCGATATCATTCCGCGGCCCCCAACCAGGACCCCGCCCAGCCATGACCGGCACCCGAGTCGAAC
>JBBRGH010000384.1:0-3367 GCA_038240915.1 Gemmatimonadales bacterium
AGGAACCCTTTCCGCCTCGCGCCTGTTAGCACCCCATGCGAAATCTCGAACTCGGCCTCGACACCTTCGGCGACGTCACCTTCGACGCCGATGGCCATCCGAAATCCCACGCCCAGGTCCTCCGCGACGTCGTCGCCGAAGCAGTTCTCGCCGACCAGGTCGACATCGACTTCTTCGGCGTCGGCGAGCATCACCGATCCGACTTTGCCATCAGCGCGCCCGAAGTGCTGCTCGGCGCCATCGCCGCACGCACCGAGCGTATCCGCCTCGGCACCGCCGTCACCGTGCTCAGCTCCGACGACCCCGTCCGGGTCTATCAGCGCTTCAGCACCCTCGACGCCGTCTCGGGCGGCCGGGCCGAGGTGATTCTGGGCCGCGGCTCGTTCACCGAGTCGTTCCCGCTGTTCGGCTACTCGCTCGACGACTACGACGCGCTGTTCGAGGAGAAGCTGGCCTTGTTCGCGGCGCTGCGAGAGGCCGACCGGACCGGCGAGCCGGTCCGCTGGCAGGGAAAGCTCCGCGCCCCGCTCGAGGGCGTGAGCGTCTATCCGCGGGTCGAGCGCCCGCCGCTCCGCACCTGGGTCGGTGTGGGCGGGAGCCCCGAGTCGGTGGTCCAGGCGGCCCGCTACGGCTTCCCGCTCACGCTCGCCATCATCGGCGGCGATCCGCGCCGGTTCGCGCCCTATGTCGAGCTCTACTACGACGCGCTGGCACAGTTGGGGTCGGAGCGACTGCCGGTCGGCGTCCACTCGCCGGGGCACATCGCCGAGACCGATGCCCAGGCCCAGGAGGAGCTGTGGCCGGCGTACCAGGTGATGCGGAACCGGATCGGCGCCGAGCGCGGCTGGGGGCCAACCAGCCGGGCCGAGTTCGACCGCGAAGTGGCTGTGGGCTCGCTCTACGTGGGCTCGCCGGAGACGGTGGCGCGGAAGATCGCCGCGACCGTGGGCGACCTGGGCGCGGTTCGCTTCGACCTCAAGTACAGCGCCGGGACCCTCGAGCATTCTCGGCTGCTGCGGAGCATCGAGCTCTACGGCCGCGAGGTGATTCCTCGGGTCCGGGCGCTGGTGGCCGACGCCTCGACCACCGCCGTGCCGGCGGAGGCCCGGGGCGGACGGATGTCGATGAGATAGGCCGGATCGGTCGCGGGCGTGGCTGGGGATCCGGCGTGAGCCGGTGCCAAGGAGCGCGCCACCGCCGCGCACGCCGGCCTCACCCCGGCCCGAGCTCCAGCGTCATGAACACGCTGTTCGGATCCTCCCGGTACTCCCCGAACGGCCCGCACTCGGCGAAGCCGTGCCGCGCGTACAATGCGCGTGCCGGCCCGAAATACGGCCACGACCCGGTCTCCAGGCTCAGGCGCGTTATGCCCCGGGCCCGCGCCTCGGCCATGATGTGCCGGAGCATCGTCGAGCCCACGCCCTGGCCACGCGCCGCCTCCGCCGTATGCATCGACTTCACTTCCCCATGATCGTCGGCCAGCCGCTTGAGCGCCCCGACGCCGACCACGGCGCTGCCTTCCCATGCCGACCAGAACGTCACCCCCGCCGCCCTGAGGCCCGACAGATCGAGGGCGTGCGCGCTCCCGGCCGCGGTCTCCGCCTGCGCCCGGCTCAGATGGGTGTGCAGCAGGGCGACCACCCGCGGGTCGTCCAGGCCGCCGTCGACGATGTCCATGGAAACTCGGCTGTCCTGCCAGGGCTAGCGGTCGGCGCGCTCCGCGCACGCGCGGCAGGCCCGTCCTCGGGGGTCCTTCGGGCCCGGCGCAGTCTCGAAGATTGTCACGGCTTCCCGGAAGAGGCTAGCCGCCCGGGCATGCTCGCCCCGGCGCCGGCAGGCGCAGGCCAGGTTGTGGAGCGTCACCGCCACGTCCGGATGACAGGGGCCGAGCGCCTGCCGCTTGAGGAGCGCGGCGCGCTCGAGCAGCGGCACCGCCCGGGCCAGCCGGCCGCGGCGGACCAGCAGCGCCCCGAGGTTGTTGAGCGTCACGCCGATCTCGAGCGCGTCGCCGGCCCGCTCGAAGACGGGGAGCGCCTGGCGATACAGCCGCGCCGCTTCCCGGTCCCGCCCCTGCCCGTCGAGGATGGCGCCCAGGGCCACCCGGTCGGCCGCGAGGGCCAGCGGATCCGGCGGCCGCTGCCGCCGCCGGATCGCCAGCCCCTCGCGCGCGAACGCCTCGGCCGCCGGGTAGTTGCCCCGGGCATGCTCGATCCCGCCGAGGTTGTGATACACGGTGGCGACGTCCGCCTGCCGCGGCGCCGTTGCGCGGGCGAGCGCCCTGAGGGCGCGCTCGTAGTACGCCCGTCCCGCCGCGTACGCGCCTCCGCGTTTGCAGCGGAGGCCGCGCGCGTTCAGGGTGAAGGCTGTGCTACCCACGCAACATGGTCTCGTTGTGGTTGGAGGAGAGCCTGGGGGCGATCCGCTCCTCCAGCTCCATGATGGTCAGCTCCGCCGTCTCGCCGGCGGCCGGCGGGGCGGGGGTCGGGGTGGCGCTGCCCCTGGGCGGCTGCGGCTGCAGGTCCATGGACTTCCCGGTGCGGATCATCTGGTCTCCTGGGACGGGGTTGGGCTGCCGGTACGAACGGGGACACCCTGGAATCGAAATTCGGGGTTCAAGGAGGACAACGCGCGGGCGGCCACGGCCTCCGGACCTCCGCCCGTCCCCATCGGCCCGGCGAGGGCGCTACCTTTTCCTGCGCCACCGCCTCCCTCGACCCCGGGTCCCACATGATCGCCCTCAACGCCGTCCCCGCCGCGGCCGTCCTCGTCCTGCTGGCGTGCGCCCATCAACCGCCCTCCCGGCCCGTCGCGCCGGCCCGGCAGTACCTCTACCTCTGGACCGGCTCCGCCGACTCGACCCGGCCCGACTTCCTCGCCGTCCTCGATGTCACCGAGGACTCCGCCCGCTACGGCCGCCTGGTCACGACCCTGCCGGTGCCCGGGCTCGGCAACGGCCCCCACCACACCGAGCACGAGATGCCCGCCGACCGGCAGCTCTTCGCCAACGGGTTCCGCTCGGGCGAGACCTTCGTCTTCGACCTGACCGACCCGGTGCACCCCCGCCTCGCTGGAGAGTTCGGCGACGTCGAGGGCTACCGCCACCCGCATTCCTTCCTCCGGCTGCCCGGCGGCAATGTCCTCGTCACCTTCCAGATGCGGCACGAGACCGGCGGGATGCGTCCCGGCGGCCTGGTCGAGCTGACGCCCGCCGGCCGCGCCGTCCGCGCCGTCTCGGCCGACGCCCCCGGGCTCGACAGCGCCACCCGGGTCTACAGTGCCGCGGTGGTCCCGGCGCTCGACCGGATCGTCACCACCACCACCGACATGGACGGCGACTCGCCCGCCTCGCGCCAGCTCCAGATCTGGC
>JBBRGH010000385.1:0-3362 GCA_038240915.1 Gemmatimonadales bacterium
GCGGCTGGCCCTCGAATCCCCGCTCGCCGATCCCGCGTACTGACCGAACCGTCTCCCTCTCTTCGTCGAGGCCTCATGCGCGGCTGGCTCCGTTTGGCACTGCTCCTCGCGCCCTCCACCGGACTGGCCCAGCAGCCGGACGCCGCCCAGGGCGACCGGATCCGGAACGAGATCGTGGCGCTGGAGGAGCGAATTGGCCAGGCCAACTTCGACTGCGACTATCGCTTCTTCGCCGAGGTCGAGGCGGCCGAGTTCATCTTCACCGACGCGGCCGGCGGCCTGACCACCCGTGCCGGAGACCTCGCCGGCGAGAAGGAGTGCCGGCCCCGGCACGGGAGCTACCGGCTGGACGAGGTGCGCGCCATCGTGCTCGACCGCGTGGTGGTCTTCAACGCTATCGCCACCACCACCGTGCGGAAGCCGGGCGTGGCACCCGTGGTCCGGCGCCAGCGCTTCACCGACGTGCTGGTGCACCGGGACGGCCGGTGGCAGTTGATCGCCGGGCATACGTCGCGCCTCCCTTAGCCAGCAGGGGCGCGACCCGTTAGTATCTCGGAGGGACAATTCGCTCCCGACAACTCGACCCCACTGAAGCAGACCGCGGGCCAACCGCGCCATCGTCCGGCCTTCGCGATCCGCCCCAGAGGTTCGCCCTCAGCGCGGCACTGGAACCGCCGGCGGCTGGTACGCGATCTCGAACTGCCCGTAGCAGCCCTGGCGCACCCAGAGGTCGCTCTGGCTGAAACCCCACGTGGAGTTCTGGCGGCAGCGGCCGCTCAGATCGCGGACCAGCCGGACCGACGAGACCGTCCCTATCGGGTTGCACGACATGCTGGCGCCGGCTGCGTTGCCGCAGGTGAGAGTGCGTGGCGACGGCACCGGCGGGGTCGGCGGCTGTGGTCGCGGCGGCTGGGGCGTCGGCCCCCGGTAGGTCACCTCGAATTCGCCGCGGCAGCCGTTGTTGGTCCAGATGAACCTGCTGGTGAACCCCCAGTTCGACTTCTCGACACAGCGCGCCACGCTGAGATTGCGCACCAGGCGGATGGTGGCCGCCAGGCCCTGCAGCGGGCACTGCGCCTGGCCGCTGCCATCGGTGCCGCAGGTGATGAGGCCGGTGGTGGGGCCGGGAGTCGCCGGCGACTGGTAGGTCACTTCGAACTCGGCCCGGCAGCCTGCGTTGGCCCAGATGAACGAATCGGTATTGCCCCAGGTCGCGTTCTGGCGGCAGCGCCCCCCACTCAGGTCGCGAACCAGCCGCACCTGGGCGGCGGAACCCAGGGTCTTGCACTGGATCTGCTGTCCGGTGGGGGAGCCGCAGGTGAGCCGCCGGACGGCGCCGGCGCCAAAACCCGGGCCCGCCACCGGGCGGGCGGAGACCTCGAACTCGCCACGGCAGCCGGCGGTGACCCAGATGATCCGGTCGGCCCTGCCCCAGGTCCGCCCCTCGGTGCAGGGGTTTACGCTCAGGGTCCGCGCCAGGCGCACCTGCTGGTCGGGCGGGATCGGGCACTCCTTGCGGCGGGCCTCGACCGACTCGCAGGTGACCCGCGTGGCCGGCGTCACCGGTGGCTGGACCTGCGGTCCGGCGGGGCCGGTCGAGCTACTGACGTCGAGCCGGATGACCCGGCCGGCGGGATCCACCACGCAAAGGCCGTTGCTGCCACCTACCCGCGACAGGGCCGACCAGGTGACGGTGGCGTTGCCCTGCGCGTCCTGGCGACCCAGGGCCAGGCTGACGGAGGGCGTCTCGGGGGCCAGGCGCTGAAGCACGCTCTGGCGACAGCTCTCGACCGCCGGGGATTGGGCCGCGGCGGTCCGGACCGCGCCGCCGAGCGCGGCGAGCAGGCCGACCAGCGGCAGGAGGCGATATGCTGACACACGGACGGAAGCAGTCATCGGTATCTCCTGGTGGATGACACGCACTTGAACCCTCGTCGAGTCCGACCGATCCGTAATATCCCTCGCGGCCCTCATCCGCCAAGCCCGCCATGCACGAGCACGTGACCCTGCTGGCACCCGACGCGCGCCCCACCGGCTCGCGGGGAACGGCGTCGCTGCCGGCCGATCTGCTCGGCCGGTGCTGGTTCGCGAGCTGGGCGGACCCGGACGGCATTTTCCGGGGGTTTCCGCCGGCCTGACATCGCCTCCAAGTTCTCTCCCGCCTCGGAGCTTTCATGCGGTTTCGCCGCAGTCTCGTCCCGGCCCTGGTGCTGGGCCTCGCCCTGGTCCGGCCCGTCGCCGGGCAGACGGCCGACTCCTCGCTGCTCACCCTCGACCGGCTGTTCGACTCCGACGAGTTCGCCCCCGACTTCCTCGGCCCGGTCCGCTGGGTCGAGGGCCAGGCCGCCTACACCAAGCTCGAGCCCGACTCGGCCACGCCGCCAGGGCGGGCGCTGGTGCGCTACGACGCGGCCAGCGGGCGGCGTGAGGTCTGGGTCGCCGCGGCCCGTCTGGTGCCGGCGGGGGATTCACTCCCCCTGGTGGTCGAGGACTACGCCCTCTCACCCGACCGGAAGCAGCTCCTCCTCTTCACCAACTCCCGGAAGGTCTGGCGCCAGAACACCCGAGGCGACTTCTGGACGCTTGACCTGGCCAGCTGGCGGCTCCGGAAGCTGGGCGGCCCCGAGGCCGCGCCGTCGACCCTCATGTTCGCCAAGTTCTCGCCCGATGGCGGCCGGGTGGCGTACGTCCGGGCCAACGATCTCTACGTGGAGCGCCTGGCCGACGGCACCATCACCCGGCTCACCCACGACGGCTCGCGCACCATCATCAACGGCACCTTCGACTGGGTCTACGAGGAGGAGCTCAACCTGCGCGACGGGTTCCGCTGGAGCCCGGACGGGCGGCGGATCGCGTTCTGGCAGCTCGACGCCTCGGGCGTGCACGACTTCGACCTGATCAACGACACCGACTCGCTCTACTCGTTCGTCGTGCCGGTGCAGTATCCCAAGGCCGGCACCACCAACTCCGGCGCGCGCGCCGCTGTGGTGAGCGCCGACGGCGGCGCGCCGGTGTGGCTCGACGTGCCGGGCGATCCGCGCCAGAACTACATCGCCCGGCTGGAGTGGGCCGCGAGCTCGGATGAAGTGATGCTCGAGCACCTGAACCGTGCGCAGAACACCCTGCAGGTGATGCTGGGCGACGCCCGCACCGGCCGGACCCGCACCGTCCTCACCGAGCGCGACAGCGCCTGGGTCGACGTGGTGGACGATCTCCGCTGGATCGATGGCGGCAAGCGCTTCACCTGGATCAGCGAGCGCGACGGCTGGCGCCATCTCTACGTGATCTCGCGGGAGGGCTCGAAGGCTCGCCTGGTGACGCCCGGCGCATTCGATCTCCACAATCCGCAGAGCGCGTTCGGG
>JBBRGH010000386.1:0-3330 GCA_038240915.1 Gemmatimonadales bacterium
ATGGCGACGCCGGCCTCGCCGAGCGTGGTATGCTCGCCCTTGGGGGCCACCTTTTTCAGGTCGGCCACCAGGCGCGTGATCGCCGCCGGTGCCAGCACCGGCGCCTGATGCCGGAGCCGGAGCCCCTCCGCCGCCCAGTTGAAGCCGGCCAGGCGCAGCAGCACGCCGATCTCGGCCTCGTCGGCGCCCCGGAAGACCGGGGTCTTGGCCTCGAAGCCCAGGATCCGCGCCGCCCACCCGAGGTGGGTCTCGAGGATCTGGCCCACGTTCATCCGGCTGGGCACGCCGAGCGGGTTGAGGACGATGTCCACCGGGGTGCCGTCCGGCAGGAACGGCATGTCCTCCTCCGGCACGATCCGGGCGACGATGCCCTTGTTGCCGTGGCGGCCGGCCATCTTGTCGCCGACCGAGATCTTCCGCTTCTCGGCGATGTACACCTTCACCAGCTGGATCACGCCCGGGGGCAGCTCGTCCGGCTGGAGGATCTTGTCGATCTGGTCTTCCGCCTTCTCCTCGACCTTGGCCCGCTCGCGGGCAGCCATGTCGATGCTCTGGCGGATCCGCTCGTTGGCCGGCTTGTTGGCCACCCGGAGCGTCTTGAGGTCCACGTCGCCCAGGTCCACCTGCTCCAGCGACTGGGCGGTGAGCTTGGTGCCGGTGGCGAGATACTCCTCGACCGTGCCCGACTTGAGCATCAGGGCCACGTCCTGGCCCGCCAGGAGGTGTCGCACCTCCTCGAGCATGACGGTGTTGATCCGGGCCTTCTCGTCGGTCTCGATCCGGCGGACCTCGCCGATCCGCTCGCCGCGGTCCTTCTCGACCACCTGATCCTCGATCCGGCTGAAGATCTTGACGTCGATGACGACGCCGGCCATGCCGGGCGGGACCTTGAGCGAGCTGTCCTTCACGTCCTTGGCCTTCTCACCGAAGATGGCAGTGAGCAGCTTCTCTTCCGGGCTCAGCTCGGTCTCCCCCTTGGGCGTGATCTTGCCGACCAGGATGTCGCCCGGCTTGACATGGGCGCCGATCCGGACGATGCCGCGCTCGTCGAGGTCCACCACGCTCTCGTCCGAGACGTTGGGGATCTCGCGCGTGATCTCCTCCTGGCCCCGCTTGGTGTCGCGGACGTGCAGCTCGAGCTCCTGGATGTGGATCGACGAGTAGACGTCGTCCTTGACCAGCCGCTCGCTGAGGACGATGGCGTCCTCGAAGTTGTGCCCGTACCAGGGCATGAACGACACCAGCACGTTGCTGCCGAGGGCCAGTTCGCCGCCCTCGGTGGCCGCGCCGTCGGCGATGATCTCGCCGGCCTGGACCTTCTGGTTGAGCTGGACCAGGGGCCGCTGGTTGATGGCGGTGTCCTGGTTGGTGCGCCAGAACTTCTTGACCCGGTAGCGGTCGTGCTGGTGGAGCCGGGCCAGCGGCGCGTCGCCCACGGTGGCCCCGTCGGCCCCGGCGTCGACGATGATCTCGTCGGCCGTGACCCGGGTGACCGTCCCGCTCCGCCGGGCGATGATGACCGCGCCCGAGTCCCGCGCCACCTTCTCCTCCAGCCCGGTGCCCACCAGCGGCGCCTGGGGGAAGAGCAGCGGCACGCTCTGGCGCTGCATGTTCGAGCCCATCAGGGCGCGGTTGGCGTCGTCGTGCTCCAGGAACGGAATCAGCGCCGCCGCGATCGAGACCAGCTGCTCCGGCGCCACGTCCATGAAGTCGATCCGGTCGGGCGGCAGCAGCGGGTAGTCGTCGCCCTTCCGGCACAGCACCAGCTGGTCGGCAAAGGCCCCGTCCGGGCCGATCACGGCGTTGGCCTGGGCGACGGTGAAGTCCTCCTCGTCGCTGGCCGAGAGCCAGCGGATCTCGTCGGTGACCTTGCCGCTCTTGACCATGCGGTACGGCGTCTCGATGAAGCCGAGATCGTTGATCCGGGCGTAGGTCGAGAGGCTGGTGATCAGGCCGATGTTCGGGCCTTCCGGCGTCTCGATCGGGCACATCCGGCCGTACTGCGAGTAGTGCACGTCGCGGACCTCGAAACCGGCCCGCTCCCGCGTGAGGCCGCCCGGGCCCAGGGCCGAGAGCCGGCGCTTGTTGGTCAGCTCGGCCAGCGGGTTGGTCTGGTCCATGAACTGCGACAGCTGCGAGCTGCCGAAGAACGCCTGGATGACCGCACTCACCGTCCGGGCGTTGACCAGGTCGTCGAGCGAGATCTTCTCGGGATCCGAGTTGATGCTCATCCGCTCCTTGACCAGCCGCGCCATGCGGGACAGGCCGACGGAGAACTGGTTGGCGATCAGCTCGCCCACGCTCCGGATGCGGCGGTTGCCCAGGTGGTCGATGTCGTCGGTGAACCCGCGCCCGTCGTGCAGGTCGATCAGATAGCGGATGATGGCGACGAAATCGTCCTCGGTCAGGACCGTGTGGTTCGAATCGGTCTTGAGCTTGAGCCGCTGGTTGATCTTGTACCGGCCCACCCGGCCCAGGTCGTACCGCTTGGGGTTGAAGAACAGCTTCTGCAGCTGCTGCCGCGCGGTCTCGAGGTTGGGCGCGTCACCCGGCCGGAGCAGGGCGTAAATCTGCTCCAGGGCCTCGGCCTCGCTGTGGGTCGGGTCCTTGGCCAGGGTGTTCTTGATCAGGGGCGACTCCGACCGGCCGGCCGGCAGCAGCACCTCGATCTTGTGGACCCCCGCCTTGATCAGCTTCTTCCGGAGTGCGTCGGTCAGCTCCGCCCCGCCCTCGGCCACCACCTCGCCCGTCTCCGGGTCGGCGGCATCGAACGCGAGCACGTGGTTCGAGCGGTCGCGGGTGGTGGTGGGCTGCTCCTCCTCGCGAACGTCGAGGGTAGTGTAGCCGGCGAACACCGTCACCGACTTGACCCCCTTGTGCCGCATCTCGTTCAGCCGCTCCTGGGTGAGCTCGTCGCCCACCTCGCCCAGCGCCTCGCCCTTGGGATCCTCGGGGTTGGGCACCGCCACCGCCAGCAGCGAGCCGATGACCTCGCGCTTCTCCTGCCGGCCCTCGAGCTTGCCGGTGATGTTCAGGTCCTTCGTCGCGAAGAAGAGCTTGAGGATGTCGGCGTTGTTCCCATGGCCGAAGGCCCGGAGCAGCGCCGTGGCCGGGAACTTCTTCTTCTTGTCGATGTGGACTTAGATCACGTCGTGGATGTCGATCGTGAACTCGACCCACGAGCCCCGGAACGGGATGATCCGGGCGCTGAACAGCCGCTGGCCGTTGGGGTGGGTGTCCTCCTCGAACACCACGCCCGGCGAGCGGTGCAGCTGGCTCACCACGACCCGCTCGGCCCCGTTGATGACGAACGTGCCGAGGGGGGTCATG
>JBBRGH010000387.1:0-3307 GCA_038240915.1 Gemmatimonadales bacterium
CCTCGCGCAGGCGCCAGGCCCCCAGTGTGAAGGCGAGCAGCAGCCCCGCCGGCACCAGCACGAAATGGACGATGGGAATCGGCAGGGCAATGACCGCGACCGCCACGAAGGCGCCGAAGATCACCCCGGCCCGCTTGAGCCGTTCCGGAAACGTCAGCTCGGCGACATCCGCCCGCGCTTCAGCGGGCGCAGCGCCGAAGCCCCGGACCTGCAGCTCGACGCTGCGGGTGATCATGCCAAGTCGAGCGGGTACTTCTGCAGGTAGTACTCCTGCGTTCGCACCGCCCGCGCCCGGTAGAGCTGCTCTTCATCGTCGTCCGCGTCGCTCACGAACAGGTGCAGCGACCCGGGCCACATGGTGGCCTGGAGCGACCAGTTGGTGGACGGGGCATGGAGGACCCACTGCAGAGCTCCGCCACCCGCGTCGGTCAAATGGATCTCGCTCGCCCGCTCGAGTGGCACCGTGGCCGGGATCCCGGCGATGGCCGCCTCCACGGGGTCGAGCATCAATTCGGCATCCGTCCACGAACGGAAAGTCACCTTGCCGTGGACCGGCGATTCCGTCTCCGGCAGCTCGAATTCCGTCTGCCACTCGCCCAACAGGTCCCAGGCGTGATCCATCGGACCGATGTTGGGCACCTGCACCGTCGGATGTCTAGGCATCGGTGGCCTCCCTCCCGTCTAGAGACTGGGCAAGGACACGATCACATCCACCCGCGATAGGTACTCTCACAGTAGCGATTTGGATGCCCGGAGACATCCCGCCGCTGAATCTTTCCCTTTGGCGTTTCGTACTGTAACGCGGCCTGCATGTCCCAAACTGAGGTTATCGCTATGCTGCAGTTGCTGTTGACCGCGACGGCCGGCCTGGCCGGCTACCTGATCTCCAAAAACTTCGTGCGCCACCGCCTTCGCTTCGTCGACGCCATTCACGCCCGGTGGTTCCCGCTCGTTGCCGGGGTTCTGGGCTTCCTGCTGGCCTGGCCTCTGGCCCTGCTTCCCCTGGTCAGCGCCATCCCAGCCGCCGTCTTCGGTCTCGGCATCGGCCTCGGCACCGCCACCGGCGCCCGGATGGCTCGCCGCGCGGACGACTCGCGTCACCGGCTGACCCCCTGATGCAAAGTAACCGCCGCGCAGCCGTCGGCCCGTGGACTGGATCACACTGCAGGCTGGATCACATGGCAGACTGGATCACCCCTCGGGAGGGGCCTATCTTGAGCCCATGACGACCGTACACTGCGCCCGCTGCGGGCTCGAGCGCGACCGGATGGCCTTTCAGCCGTTTCAGAACGAGTTGGGGAAGCGGGCCTACGACGAGATCTGCGGGGTCTGCTGGGCGGAGTGGCTCAAGACCCAGCAGCAACTGATCAACCACTATGGCCTCAACCTCCGGGATCCGAAGGCCAAGGACTTCCTGTTCCGGAACATGCAGCAGTTCCTGTTCAAGGAGGGCGAGGTGGGCGAAGGACAGATCGGTTCCTGACGGCTGGATGCCGCCCGACGGCAGTGATCCTCAGCGCGTCACCCCGAGCCGGAACACCAGATCCACCCCGGGCCCCCCGGGCTCCGGGTCCTCCGTCAGCCCCACCCGCCACTCCCCCCCAGCCCGCGTCGCCAGCATCCACCCGAAATCGAGTGCCAGATCCCGCCGGTCGAGCTGGGGGATCGTCGTGTCGTGGTAGTACGGACTGTGGACGAACAGGTTGGCGTAGAGCGACTGCCGTCCCCAGAAGCGCCAGCGGAGCCCAGAGCTGCCCGAGACGAAGGTGGTGCGCTGGTAGGCTGAGAGGTCGCCGTGGGTCGGGGTATAGCCGAGGCCGATGCTGCCCTCGTAGATCAGCGGCTCCGCCAACGGCGCCCGGACCGTGGCGACCAGGCCGCCGGCCACCACGCCCCGCCCATAGCCGCCCGGTGCGGTCGAAGTGGGCAGGGTGATGGTGGCGACCGTCTGCCAATGGGAGCCCAGCCGTGCACCGGCCGAGACCCGCAAGTCGCCGAGGAAGATGCCGGTGGACCGGCGGTCGTGCGGCACGCCATCCGGGAGCTGGAGCTGATACAGGAACGCGTCCCGGGGGCGGCGGGCCCGCTCCGGGAGCGAGATTCCCAGCAGGTTGTGGTACCAGTTGAGGAAGCCGTCCAGAAAGCCGGGGAATCCGCCCCCGGTCCCGGCGTCCAGCTCGACGAACCCGCGCGAGCCCACCGCCTTGGCCACGCCGAGGCGGAGCCGGAGGATTTCGCTGTCGAGATCATAGTGCACCGCCGGGAGCGCGGCGTGCTCGGTGGTGCTGGCGTAGTCGAGCGCCAGGCCAGCCGACCACCGATGGCGGGACGGTGAGCGGAAGGGCTCGAAGCCGAGGGCCGAGCGGGACTCGGCGACGGGGTTGATCGGCCGGTAGGCCGGCAGGCCCTGGGCTCGGGCGAGCGCGAGGGGGACGGTGAGCGCGACCAGGAGACCGGTCGAGGCGGAGAGGCGACGAAGCACGGCAGCCAAGATAACTCGCTTGACAAACCCCGACGCCGGCCGGTACGTTCAGGCCATGATCCGGTCACTCAATCGGTGGTTCGCCTTCTCGTTTACCTGCGCCGGCGCGGCTCATGGCCCGTCCGGTGTCGGTAGCGTGATGTAGCGCTCGCCGACCGGACCCCATCGACGCCTCGCCGGACCGATCCGGCGGGGCGTTTTCGTTTCTTCACCAGGAGCAGACCCATGCGCGTGGCGATTCAGGGCACCCACGGTTCGTTCAGCGAGGCGGCGGCGCGGCGGCGCTGGCCGGACCTGGAGACGCTCCCGTGCCGCGAAGCGAAGGACGTGGTGGCCGCGGTGCGGAACGGCGAAGCCGAAGCCGGTTGTCTGCCGATCGAGAACTCGCTGATCGGCTCGGTCACGACGACCTACGATCTGCTCGAGGAGGCCTTCGGCGACGGCACCCTGCGCCTGACCCACGAGATCCTCTTCCCGGTCCATCACACGATCATGGCCGTGCCCGGCGCCCGATTGGACGGGATCAAGCGGGTGCTGTCCCACCCCGTGGCCCTCGGCCAGTGCCGGATCTGGCTGTCGGAGCACCTGCCCCGGGTCGAGCTGGTGAGCGCCTGGGATACCGCGGGGAGCGCCGAGCTGGTGGCGCAGGACGGAAACCCGGCGATCGCGGCCATCGCCGCCCGGCACGCGGCCGACGCGCACGGCCTGGTCCCGCTGGCAGAGCGGATCGAGGACGACCCCACCAACCAGACGCGGTTCCTCACCTTCACCCGTTCGGATGCGCCGCCGCTGCCGGCCGGCAGCGGCGGCGCATCCGAACGGGTG
>JBBRGH010000388.1:0-3307 GCA_038240915.1 Gemmatimonadales bacterium
TCGCTGTTCCGCCTGAGCGCGACCGAGGGCAGAATCGTCCGCCGGAGCCGGACGCCGGGATCCATCGTCGCCCCCTGGCTACCGTATCGCGGCCTGCTGGTGGCCGGCACCGCCGATTCCACGGTGGTGGCGGTGGATCCCATCGATCTCCGGGCCCGCTGGCACGTCACCCTCGACGCGCCGGTGCTGGGCACGCCGGGCGCCCGGGGGGATACGCTCTACGCGGCCACCCGGCGCGGGACGGTGTACCGGATCGCGGTAGACACCGCCGACGCCGTGGCCAGCCCGATCGCGGTCCTCTCCTGGCCGGTGACGTCGTCGGTGACGGTGCTCGACGGCCTCGTCCTGGTAGGCGGCGCCGACGGCGGCCTCCGGGCGCTCCGCCCTGACGGCTCGGAGGCCTGGCGGATCCAGCTGCGCTCGCCGGTCGAGCTCGGGCCCCTCGCGCTGGACGACGGCATGCTCGCCATCGGCGGCGACGGCGACCTTCACCGGTACGGCCGATGACCCGGCTGAGCCGGCTGGCCGCGCTGACGCTGGTGCTGGGGATGCTGATGACCGGCGCCGCGCCGGCGCGGGCGCAGGGGTCCGGGCCCCTCATCAAATACGGGAAGTGGGTGCTGGTGGCGGGCGCGGTCGGGATGAATCTGCTGGCGGAACAGGCCCACCACCGGGCGGACGACCAGTTCGGTGCCCTCCGCGCCCGCTGCGTGGTGGACACCTCCCTGTGCGCGGTGGACGGCGCGGGGCGCTATCTCGACGGCCAGAGCGAGTCGCTCTACCAGGCGTCGCTGCGCTACGACGGCCACGCGCGCCGCTGGCTCTTCGGCGGCGAGACCGCGCTGGTCGGGGCCGCCGCCATGTTCGTCTACGAGCTGACCCGCCACACGCCCAAGCCGGACAACATCCCGTTCGAGCCCGAGGTGCGGAGCTTGCGCCAGGCCACCGGGGTCGGGATCAAAATCGGGTTCTGAACCCGGAAGGCGGTGCGGCCGCCGCGCTAACCGACCCGGAACAGCTCGACCGCCCGCGGATAGCGCGCGACCGCCCGCTCCCGGAGCCGCTGGTTCTCCGACCGCTGCAGCGCCGGGTCGGCGCCGATCACCTCCATCGCCAGCTCGCGGGCGCGCTCGAGCAGGTCCTCGTCGCCCGGCAGGCGGGCGTGCCGGACCTCGACGCCGCCGCTCTGGCGGGCGCCGATCAGGTCGCCCATCCCCCGCTCCGCCAGATCCAGCTCCGCGATCCGGAACCCGTCCTGGGTGCCGGCGAAGGCCTGCAGCCGGTCGTAGGACTCCCCCTCGGACATCAGAATGCAGAAGCTCTCCTCCTGGCCCCGCCCGATCCGGCCGCGCAGCTGGTGGAGCTGGGCCAGCCCGAACCGTTCGGGGTGCTCGATCAACATGATCGTCGCGTTAGGCACGTCGATGCCGACCTCGATCACCGTGGTGGCCACCAGCACGTCGAGCTCGCCCGCCCGGAACCGGCGCATCACTTCGTCCCGCGGGTCGGCCTTGAGCCGGCCGTGCACCAGGCCCACCCGGAGTTCGGGCCAGCGGCCCGCCAGGCTCTGTGACATCGTGGTGGCGGCGCGGAGGTCGGCCTTCTCGGATTCCTCGATCACCGGAAGCACCACGTAGGCCTGCCGGCCCCGACCGCACGCCTCGCGCACGAACTCCAGCACCCGCTCTCGCTGGCCGCCGGTGCGGACCGCGGTCCGGATCGTCCCCCGGCCCGGCGGCCGGTGGCGCAGGGTCGAGACGTCGAGGTCACCGTAGAGCGTGAGCGCGAGCGAGCGCGGGATCGGGGTGGCCGTGAGCAGCAGCACGTCCGGCGCCGCGCCTTTGCCGATCAGGGCGGCCCGCTGCTCGACGCCGAACCGGTGCTGCTCGTCGATCACCACCAGACCGAGCCGGTGGAAGGAGACGCTTTCCTGCATCAGGGCATGGGTGCCCACGACCAGCCGCGTCTGGCCGGATGCCAGGCGGCCGCGGATGGCCTGCTTTTCGGTCGCCGTCTGGCGGCCGAGCAGGATGTCGGGGCGCAGGTCCAGCGGCGCCAGCAGCTGTGTCAGCGTGGCCAGGTGCTGCTCGGCCAGCAGCTCGGTCGGCGCCATCAGCGCGGCCTGAAAGTCGTTCTCCAGGGCCAGCAGCATCGCGAACAGGGCGACGACCGTCTTGCCGGTGCCGACGTCGCCCATCAGCAGCCGGTGCATCCGGTCCTGGGCGGTCATGTCGGCGGTGATGTCGCGGAGGGCCCGCGCCTGGTCGTCGGTGAGCTGCCACGGCAGCGCCTGGCGGAGCCGGGTGGTGAGGTCTCGGCGGACGGTGAAGGCGACGCCGGAGCGGCTCCGCTTGGCCACGGCGCGGGCCCGGATCAGCATCAACTGGAGATCGAGCAGCTCGTCGAAGGCGAGCCGCCGGCGGCCAAGCTCGGCCTCGGCGGCAGTGGCCGGCCGGTGCACGGCGCGGAGCGCCTCGGGCAGCGCGGGCAGGCCCAGCGAGCGCCGGAGCGGCTCGGGGAGGACGTCCTCGGACAGGGCGATGAGCCCGTCGAGATGCCGCTCGATCAACCCGCGGATGATCTTGTGGCTCAGGCCCTCGGTGGCGGGATAGACCGGCAGGACCTGCCCGCCCGCCAGCGGGTCGGCCTCGCTCTCCGGATCGGCCAGGATCACGAACTCGCGCGGGGCCATCTGCCGGCCGTGATAGAAGCGCACCGGCCCCGACACCAGCAGGGTCTGGCCGACGACGATGGTTCGATCGAGAAAGGCCTGGCCCGGCCAGACGCATTCGAGCACGCCGCTGTCGTCCCGCAGCACGGCGTGGAAGATCCGGAGCCCGCGCCGCGTCGGCACGATGCCCTTGGCCACCACCCGCCCGATGCAGGCGACCTCCTGCCCCACCTCCGCGCGGGCGAGCGGGGTGACGGTCGAGGCGTCGATATAGCGGTGGGGGAGATGCCACAGGAGGTCACGTGCGGTCCGGATGCCGAGCCGATCGAGCTGCTCAGCGCGGCGCTCGCCGATGCCCTTCAGGAACTGGACCGCAGTATCCAGGCGGAGCGCGCCCGCCGGGCGCTGGGCCCTGGCCACCATGGGCCGGGTCTCAGGCCCCGTCGCCGGGGGTGTCCGCCAGCAGGTGCGCCGCGAAGCGCTTGGCGTCGAACGGCTGGAGGTCGTCGAGCCCTTCGCCCACGCCGAGGAAGCGGATCGGCAGGTCGAGCTCTCGGCGGAGCGCGGCCACCGCGCCACCGCGGGCGCTGCCGTCGAGCTTGGTGACCACGATACCGGTCGGGCTCACGGCCTGGG
>JBBRGH010000389.1:0-3303 GCA_038240915.1 Gemmatimonadales bacterium
CGACCAGGCCAAATGGAGCGCCGCCGGACGGTGGGGGCGGCCGATCGGCGGGCATCCGGTGTATGGCCTGGTGGAGTGGGCCCGCACCTCCGAGGCCGGCGGGTTCTTCGTCTTTCGCAGCCTGCTGGCCGAAGGTGCATGGAGCGCCGGGCCCCATCGTCTCCAGTATCGAATCGAGCGGACCGAGCGGCCCGAGGAGGAACGGATCTCGAGCTTTCGATCCCTCCGCCCCCACCTGGAGAATTCCATTCTTGGAGTCACCCGCTGGACCACGCAGACGGTCGGCTACGAGCTCTGGGCGTTCGAGCGCCCGGGCATCGACCTCCGGCCGCTGGCGGAGATGACCTCTGCCCGGGTGGTGACGGTCCGCGGCGGGGTGTTCGACGTGGCCGGGCTGTACGGCCGCCGCGATCTCTGGTCTCTGATGCTCGGACTCCGGATCGGTGTCGGTGGACGGATGCACCGGATGGGACGCTACGGCGCCGCGGCAGCGGGGACGGATCCCATGGACATGGCGATGCCCACTCACGAGCAGAGGATGTGATGATGGCAGCTGCTGCAGGCGGACGCGGTTCGAGTGGTTGCCTCCGCCATACTGGAGCGATCGGGCGGCTGGCCGGCGTGGCGGGGTGGGCGCTCGTGGCGCTGGTCTCGTCGTGTGGGGGCGGCGACTCCGGCGGTCCCGGCGGCACCGATCCGCCGCCGGGCTCGAGCTTCCAGATCCAGGCCGGCGGCAACAATGTGCCCGACCGGTTCAGCTCGGACCTCTGGGTCCACGGCTCCTGGGCCTACACCGGCACCTGGGGCGGCGCGCCAAGGAACGGGGTCCGGGGCGACGTGGTGAAGATCTGGTCGCTCGACCCCGCCGGGGCGCCGACGCTGGTGGACTCGCTCAAGATTCCGGGCATCAGCACCGTGAGCGACGTCCAGGTGACCGCCGACGGCGCGCTGCTGGTCTTCAGCGCCGAGCGCGGCGCCAACGCCGGGCTCTACGTCTACGACCTGTCCAATCCGCGGGTCCCGGTCCTGCTCGACAGCGCGCTGGTGGCCGATGGACTTCACACGGCCACCGTGGCCGAGATCGCGGGCCACCGCTACGTCTTCGCGGCCCGGAACCCGAAGACGCCGGCGCTGGTGATCTACGACATCTCCGAGCCCACGGCCATCGCCGTGTCGGCCACGGTGCCGATTCCGCCGGCCTACGGTATCCACGACACCTTCGTGCGGGAGGGCTGGCGTTCGTCTTTGCCTGGAACACGGGCGTCATCATCTACGACGTCGGCAACGGGATCGCGGGCGGGTCGCCGACCCGGCCGCAGGAGGTGAGCCGGCTGCTGACGGCCGACAACGGCGTGTCCGGCGGCTCCACCGTGCACAACGGCTGGTGGTTCCACAACCCCGTACAGAACGAGTCCCGCTACCTCTTCATCGGGCAGGAGGGGAGCGGCGTCATCGGGGCGGAGTCCTCCGGCGACCTCCATGTGGTGGACGTGGCCGACCTGACCCACCCCAAGGAAGTGGCCTTCTTCCACCTCGACGGGGCGGGGACCCACAACTTCTGGATGGACGAGGCCCGCCAGATACTGTACATGGCGTACTACAACGGCGGCGTCGTCGCGCTCGACGTCTCGGGCGCGCTGCAGGGTGACCTGGCCGGCCGGCTGATCGCCCAGGTCCGGCCGGGTGGCAACGGGGACACGTATGTGTGGGGGGTGCAGCTCGCGGGCGGATCGCTCTACGCGACCGACATGCTCAGCGGCCTCTGGCAGCTGAAGGTGCCGTAGCGGCACCGGGCCCCGGGGCCGCCACGGCGGTGCCTCACTTGCTGGGCGGCGAGGCCGGGGCCGGCGTCGCGCCCGGTGCCGCCGCCGCGGGCGCCGGTGGGGTGGCAGCCGGCGCCGGTGCCGGTTTGGCGGCCGGCGCCGGAGGGCTGCCCGTGGCGCCGGTCGCCGGCGCGGTGGCCCCTGGCGCCGCTCTCGAGCCCGGCCACTGGTTGTTGGTCCGGTCCACGTCCGGATACCACCCATCGGGATCGATGGTCACGCCGTTGACCTTCCGGGGTCCGGCGATGAGCGCCACGTACCGGCCGCCCAGGCCCCAGATCTCCACCGGCAGCCGGACCCGCTGGGTGCTGCCGTCGTCCATCAGGAGCGCGAGCTCGACCGGCATGGGCATCTCGCCGGCGTTTCGCAGGTAGACCCGCGAGATCACACCCGCCGAATCCGACAGCGCCACCGAGTCCACCGCCTGGTCCAGCCGCTCGGTGGTGTAGAACCAGGACCGCCAGAACCAGCTCAGGTCCTCCCCCAGGCCGTCCTCCATGGTGCGGAAGAAGTCGGCCGGCGTGGGATGCTTGAAGGCCCAGCGGCGGATGTACTCGCGGAAGACCGGGTCGAACCGCTCGGGCGAGGTGAGGTGGTCCCGCAGCAGCACCAGGCCCACGGCCGGCTTGTTGTAGAGCGCCTGCCGCCAGTTCTCGTTGGTGCGCATCCGGTCGGCCGGCGTCATGATCGGCTCTTCGTCGCCCGAGAGCGCGTTCTTGAGGTAGGTCTGCGGCACCCCGCGCGCCGTCGGCACGGGGGAGTCGGGGAACTTGAGCGGGAAGCTGTAGTGGTTCATGAAGCTGTTGAAGCCCTCGTCCATCCAGCCATACAGCCGCTCGTTGCTGCCCACCATCATGGGGAACCAGGTGTGGCCGAACTCGTGATCGGTCACGCTGTAGAGGCCCTGCGCGTCGGTCCGGTTCCGGCAGAACACGATCATCGGGTACTCCATCCCCCCTTCGATCCCGTTCACGTTGCTCGCGACCGGATAGGGGTACGGCGCCCACTGCTTCGAGTAGTTCTCCAGCGCCGTCCGGGCGTACTGGGTGGCCTCCTTCCACAGCGGCTCCGCGGTCGGCGGGTAGAAGCTCATGGCGAGCGTCTTGCCGCCGTTGACCCCGACGGCGTCCCAGATGAAGTGGCGGGCCGCCGCCCAGGCGAAGTCGCGCACGCTGTCGGCGGTGAAGCGCCAGGTCAGGGTGGGATACTGGGTCGGCGGCCGCGAGGCGGCGTCCCCGATCTCGTCTGCCCCGCGGATGATGACCGTCTCGCCGCTGGTGCGGGCACGGGACAGCCTGGCGCGCTGGGCCGCGGTCAGCACCTCGTCGGGATTCTGGAGAGTGCCGGTGGCGGCGACGATCATGTCGGTGGGCACGGTCAGGCTGACGTCGAAGCTGCCGTACTCGAGATAGAACTCGCCCTGGCCGAGGTACTGCTCGGTGTTCCAGCCCCGGACGTCGTCGTACACCGCCATTCGGGG
>JBBRGH010000390.1:0-3290 GCA_038240915.1 Gemmatimonadales bacterium
CCTCGACACCGCTCATGCGCGGCTGACCGCCATGAGCCAGCCCGCCGACGCCCAGGCCGTCGCCGCCGCCCTCGCCGATGCCCGCTACCAGGTGACCGCAGCGACCGCCGTACGCGAGGGTCGGCCGGCCCCGGACCGCACGCCCCCCTGCCTCGTCGACCCGCGGCACGGCCCGAGTGTGACCACGGGCGTCTACCCGCCCTCCGGGCTGGCCACCGCGGTGCCGCTGTGTGCGGCCTGCGCGGCGTCGCTCGCGGCCGGCTCGGCCCCGGCCGCGCGCTCCTTCTTCGTCGGCGGCTACCGGATGTATCCGTGGATGCCGTACGGCGCGGCCTGGTGGTACCTCAACGGCTACTGGGGCGGGCAGCCCTTCCTCCAGCAGATCCCCCACCACGACGCGTTCCTGGGTGGGAACTTCGCCCACCCCGGCCATCCGGGCCCGGACAGTGGCGGGGGCAGCGGCTTCGGAGGCGGCGGTCACCACGGCGGTGGGGCCGGCGGCTTCGGCGTCGTTTGTGGACACCAAGGGTGAGGCGGGTTCTCAGCTGGCGGTGGTGGCCACGTTGGCGTCCTGGGTGGTTGCGGGACGGGTGGCGGCCATGGCGGTGGCGGTGGCTTCGGCGGCGGAGGCGGTCACGGCGGCGGCGGAGGAGGTGGAGGCGGCGGAGGTGGAGGCCACGGCCACTGAGCGCTGTTAGTTTCGAAGCCGTGCCCTACTCCTTCCTCTCCCATCTCGAGTGCTCGCGCACCGGCGACTCCTACGACGCCGACCGCGTGCAGGGCGTGAGTGAGGTGGGCGCCCCGCTGCTGGCGCGCTACGACCTCGACCGCCTGCGCGCGAGCGTGACCCGCGAGGAGATCTCCGGCCGTCCGCCCGACCTGTGGCGCTACCACGAGGTGCTGCCGGTCCGCGACCCCACGCACGTGACCACCCTCGGCGAGGGGATGACCCAGCTGCTCCCGCTGCCGACGTACGGCGCGTCGATCGGCATCCCCGGACTGCTGATGAAGGACGAGGGACTGATCCCGACCGGCACCTTCAAGGCCCGGGGCGCGGCCGTCGGTGTCTCCCGCGCCCGCGAGCTCGGCGTCCGGGCGGTGGCCATGCCGACCAACGGCAACGCCGGCGCCGCGTGGTCGCTGTACGCCGCCCGGGCCGGGCTGGGCAGCCTGATCGTGATGCCGGTCGACGCTCCCGAGATCACCCGTCGCGAGTGCGTGGTGTCGGGCGCCGAGCTCTACCTCGTCGACGGGCTGATCAACCATGCCGGCGCCCTGGTCAAGGCCGCGGTCGAGGCCCGGCCCGGCTACCAGGAGGTCTCGACGCTCAAGGAGCCCTACCGCATCGAGGCAAGAAGACGATGGGCTACGAGATCGCCGAGCAGCTCGGCTGGCGGGTCCCCGACGTCATCCTCTACCCCGCCGGCGGCGGGGTCGGCCTGATCGGGATCCACAAGGCGATGCTGGAGATGCAGGAGCTCGGCTGGATCGGCGAGACGCTGCCGCGACTGGTCGCCGTACAGGCGCAGGGCTGCCCGCCGATCGTGGACGCCTTCGACGCCGGGCTCGAGGAGAGCACGCTGGTGCCTGGCACCCACACCCTCGCCTTCGGCATCAACGTGCCCAAGGCCCTCGGTGACTTCCTCGTGCTGCGCGGCGTGCGCGAGTCCGGCGGTACGGCGATCGCGGTCAGCGACGACGCGATCCTCGCCGAGCTGGGCCAACTGGCCGCGGCCGAGGGTGCCTGGATCTGCCCCGAGGGTGCGGCCTGCCTGGCCGCTGCCCGTGAGCTGCGTGAGTCCGGCTGGATCGTCGAGCACGAGCAGGTCGTGGTGCTCAACACCGGCACCGGGCTGAAGTACCCCGAGACCGTGCCGATCGACGTACCCATCCTGGCGCCCGACGGCGTGGTGCCCGCGGCCCCGAGGTCCTAGCCGGGCCCAGGTGGTGTGCCCGGCTCAGGCCGTGGCGGCCTCGTTGCCCAGCAGGCCGTCCGCGACGAGCACCGGTCCGGACGGACTCTGGACGATCAGCACGGTGGCCAGCACCAGCGCGCCGCCGAACCACTGCACCGCGGAGAGCGTCTCGCCGAACACCAGAGCCGCGCCGGCCACCGTCACCACCGGTTCCAGGGTGGACAGGAGGGCCGCAGTCGACGGGCCGACCCGCGCCAGACCGGCGAAGAAGAGCAGGATCGCGCCGATGGTGCTGACCAGGGCCAGGGCACCGAGCCACAGCCAACCCGCTGGCTCGAAGCCGAGGTCCGTGCCGCCCCGGACGGTTCCGATGACCAGGAAGGTGCAGAACGCGCCGGTGCACACCAGGGCGGCCAGGCCGAGCGGCGGCACCTCCGCGGTCACCTGGTCACCGACCAGGATGTAGCAGGTGTAGGTCAGGGCCGCGCCGAACGCCAGGAGGGCACCGATCCAGTCGAGGTGGCCGCCGGCCGCTCCGCTCAGGACCAGCGCGATGCCGGTCAGGGCCAGGCCCAGGGCCCACACCCGCCGCCGCGAAGCGCGCTCCCTGCCGAGCGCCACTGCGCCGGCCATCACCAGCACCGGGTAGACGTAGAGGATCAGTGCGACCAGCGACGCGTCGATCCTGGACAGGGCCGCGAAGTAGAAGCCCGCCTGGGCCGCGTAGCCGAGCGAGCCCATCGCGAAGCCGATCGCGAGCGCCCGACGGGAGACGCCGCGCAGCGCGCCCCTCGCCAGGGCCACGAGCAGCAGGACGCCGCCGGCGATCCCGAACCGCGCCAGCAGCAGGGCGTCGACCGAGACACCGGCGTCGTACGCCAGCTTGCCGAAGATCGCCATCGCTCCGAACGCGACGGCCGAGAGCAGGCAGTAGAGGGACCCCACGCGTTCATCGTCGCGGCCAAGCATCGTTCACGTCTATCGCGACTTCTTACACTGCATCGTTCAGTTATGCTTATCAGATGCTGGACCTGCACCGCCTCCGCCTGCTGCGCGAGGTGCACGGACGCGGGACTCTCCATGCCGCCGCCCGGGCTCTCGGCTACACGCCCAGCGCGATCTCCCAGCAGCTCGCGGTGCTCGAGCGGGAGGCCGGGACACCGTTGTTGGAGCGGTTCGGGCGCAACGTCCGGTTGACCGCGGCCGGGCAGGTGCTGGTCCAGCACGCCACCACGCTGCTGGACGAGGTGGAGGCCGCCGAGGCCGATCTCGCCGGCTTCGCGGCCGGGCGCGCGGCCGGGACCGTCCGGGTGGCGGCGTTCCAGTCGGCGTTCCTGCGGGTGGTGGCGCCGGCCCTGCGCACGCTGGCCGAGA
>JBBRGH010000391.1:0-3289 GCA_038240915.1 Gemmatimonadales bacterium
ACACCCCGGAACCCTGCCACCTCCGTCAGGTAGCGGCTGACCTCGACGTCCGGATTCGGCCCGTTGACGACCCGCCGGAACAGCTTCAGAATCAGCTGGTCGCCGAACACGATCGACGAATTGCTCTGCTCGCCGCTCAGCCGCCTGACTGGCCACGGCTCCTCGGTCCGGGCGATCTCCTTCAATCCGCGGCCGGCAAGTCCCACCAGCCGACCGTGCGCGCCCTGGAGCACGGCCTCGTCGGCGATCAGACGCTCCAAGTCCAGACAGCATTGCTCCCGGGCCACCACGTCGAAGAGCACGCCCGGCACGCCGTCGGTCGTGACCGCCGAGAGGACAGCGTCGGGGTGGTCGGCCCGGATCCGCTCAGCCTCCTCGCCGGTGGCGAGCGCGGGGGCCACCAGATACCGCTCGCGGTGCTCGCCCTCGAAGCGCACCTCCACGAGCATCAGCCCGGCCGTGGGCGACAGTCCCACGGAGTCAGTCACCCGACAGGCCAGAATGGCGCGGGACTTGGCGCCGAACCACCGCTGCCTGGGGAGGTACTGGGGCAGGATCCTCCCCTCCAGCACCCGTCGTGGCTCGGGCGCGGCCAGCGCATCCCATCCCTGTGCCGACGACAGCGCCAGGGTGACCTCGTAGGTCGGGTCCGGCGGAGCCTCCATCGGTTCGAGGTCGCCATGCAACTCGAACCAGAGCACCCCATAGGGGCCCAGCGTCAAGAGGTAGGGCGTCCGGCCGATCCGGGGAAACTCGACGTAGCCGAGCATCTCGATGGGCGTCTTCCCGGCGAGGCTCGACAGGTCGAGCTGGAACGGCTGGGCGAACCGGGACAGGTTGGCGACGCACAGCACCGTCTCGCCCTCGTAGCTGCGGACGTAGGCGAGGATCTTCCGGTTGACCGGGGCGAGGAACTCGATCGTGCCACGGCCGAACACCCGGAACAGCTTCCGCAGGGCGATCATGTTCTTGGTCCAGTGCAGCATGCTGGACGTGTCGCCCTGCTGCGCTTCCACGTTGGTCGATTCGTACCCGCAGATCGGGTCCATGATCACCGGGCTGTAGAGCCGGGCGGGGTTGGCCCGCGAGAAGCCGGCGTTCCGGTCGCCGCTCCACTGCATCGGCGTCCGGACGCCGTTGCGGTCGCCGAGGTAGATGTTGTCCCCCATCCCGATCTCGTCGCCATAATAGAGGATCGGAGTGCCCGGGAACGACAGCAGGATGCTGTTCATCAGCTCCAGGCGGCGCCGGTTGTACTCCATGAGGGGCGCCAGGCGCCGGCGGATGCCCACGTTGATCCGCATCCGGGGGTCGGCGCTGTAGGCGAGATACATGTAGTCCCGCTCGTCGTCCGAGACCATCTCCAGCGTCAGCTCGTCGTGGTTCCGCAGGAACAGGCCCCACTGACAGGCGTCCGGGATCTGGGGTGTCTGCTCCATGATGTCCGTCACCGGATCGCGGTCTTCCAGGCGCAGCGCCATGAACAGGCGGGGCATCAGGGGGAAGTGGAACGCCATGTGACATTCGTCTCCCTCCCCGAAATACGCCCGGACGTCCTGCGGCCACTGGTTGGCCTCGGCCAGGATCATGCGCCCGGAATACTCCTGGTCCAGCGCGGCCCGGATTGTCTTGATCGCGGCATGGGTCTCGGGCAGGTTCTCGCAGCTGGTGCCGTCGCGCTCCACCAGATACGGAATGGCGTCGAGGCGGAGTCCGTCGACCCCCATGTCCAGCCAGAACCGCATCACCCGCAGCACCTCCTCCACGACGGCCGGGTTGTCGAAATTGAGGTCCGGCTGATGGGAGAAGAACCGGTGCCAGTAATAGGCCTTTGCCTCGGGGTCCCAGGTCCAGTTCGACTTCTCCGTGTCGGTGAAGATGACCCGGACGCCCGAGTATTTCTGGTCGTTGTCGCTCCAGACGTAGAAGTCCCGCTCCGGCGACCCCGGTGGCGCGCGCCGGGCCGCCTGGAACCAGGGATGCTGGTCGGAGGTGTGGTTGATGACCAGCTCGATCAGCACCTGCAGGCCGCGGGCGTGGGCCCGGTCGAGGAATTCCTGGAAATCGGCCAGGGTGCCGTAGGACGGTTGGACCCCGGTGTAATCGGCGATGTCGTACCCATCGTCCCTCTGCGGCGATGGAAAGAACGGCAGCAACCAGAGGCAGGTCACCCCCAGGTCCTGGAGATAGTCCAGCTTTTCGATCAGGCCGCGAAAGTCGCCGATGCCGTCGTTGTTGGCGTCGTAGAACGCCTTGACGTGCAGCTCGTAGATGACCGCGTCCTTGTACCAGAGCGGGTCCGTTGCGCTCCCCGAGATGACCATCGTGCGGATTCCAGCCGGCGGCCGCCGGTGTCAGAGTGAAAGGGGTGCTGCGAGAAACGCCACGGGCGGGCTGGCGAAGAGCCGGTCGGCGGCCAGCGAAGCCCCGGACGCGTGCGCCTGCCCGGTCAACCGACCGCGCCACGCGAGGCCGTGCCGGCCGCCGATCCGGACCCTTCGACCACCACCTCCGCCCGCGATGTCTTGGGCGCCCAGACCCGGAAGCGTGTCTCCCCGCCGGTCCGGGTCGCGCCCCGCGCCGCGCGGGGGCCGTTCACGGGGCCGACTCCGGCCTGGGCGCGCGAAAGCCGACGATGGCAAGGGGCGGGAGCGTGATCGTGAGCGACTGCGGGCGGCCGTGGAGGGGAAGGGGAGCCGTCCCGGCTCCGCCGTAATTGCCGAGGCCGGAGCCGCCGTAGAGCTGGGCGTCCCCGTTGAGGATCTCCTGCCAGTAGCCGGGCACCGGCACGCCGATCCGGTAGTTCATCAGCGGAACGGGCGTGAAATTGCACGCGAAGATCAGTGGGAGCGTGCCGGGGCCGCCGCGCCGCGCGAAGACCACGACGCTCCGGGTGTTGTCGTTGCAGTCGATCCACTCGAACCCGGCCGGATCGCCGTCCAGGCGATGGAGCGCCGGCTCGCCCCGGTAGAGAGTGTTGAGGTCGCGCACCCAGCGCTGGACACCCCGGTGCCGATCGGACGCCAGCAGGTGCCAGTCGAGGCTGCGGTCGTGATTCCACTCGCCCCACTGACCGAACTCGTCCCCCATGAACAGCAGCTTCTTCCCGGGGTGGCCGAACATGAAAGCGTAGAGCAGGCGCAGGTGGGCGTATCGCTGCCAGTCGTCGCCGGGCATCCGGCCGAGGATGCTCGCCTACAAGTGGACCACTTCGTCGTGCGACAGCGGCAGGACGAAATGCTCCGAGTAGGCGTACATGAGGCTGAAGGTGATCAGGTGGTGGTGGTAG
>JBBRGH010000392.1:0-3289 GCA_038240915.1 Gemmatimonadales bacterium
AAGAAGGGCGACCCGGAGCCAACGGTCCCCGGAACCGGCGCCGCGTTGAGCTGGTCGTGATCCCTGAGCCAGAGCTGCACGCCGCCCGGTGACGGGCCGACGTAGACCATCCGCTGCCCGTCGGGCGAGATGGCGATTCGGTTGCCGGAGATGTTCACCGGCGCGAGCGCCTGGGCGGGCGGCAGGTAGAGGCTGAACCGGTTGACGCTCGGCGCCGGCACCGGCCGGAGCCAGCCCCACCCGGCGCCCATGAGGGCGAGGGCCAGCGCGACGAAGCTCCCGAGCTTGACCGGATCGAGCCGGGTGCGCGTGGCTGGCGCGAGCGCGGCCCCGCGAGCCGCGGGAGAGACGCGGGTCGGCCCGGTGCCCCGCCCGGCGAGCGCCTCGGCGAACTCGGCGGCGGTGGCGAACCGGTCAGCCGGGAGCTTCTCGAGCGCGGTGATCACCGCCGCCTCGACGTGCGGCGGGATGGTGTGCCGCTGCGGCAGGATCGGGCGCGGCGTCTCGGTCAGCACCCGCGCCACGACGGCCTGAGCGGTGGAGCCGGTGAACGGCGGGTCGCCCGTGAGCATCTCGTACAGCACCACGCCCAGCGCGTACACGTCGGAGCGGGCGGTGATCTCGCGCTCGCCCATCGCCTGCTCGGGTGACATGTAGAACGGCGTGCCGAGCGACATGCCGGTCTCGGTCATCCGGTTGCCGCCGGCCTTGCTCGCGGCCAGGGCGATGCCGAAGTCGGCCACCAGGGCGCGGCCGTCGTGCATCAGGATGTTTTCGGGCTTGATGTCGCGATGGACCACGCCGTGCCGGTGGGCGTAGTCGAGCGCCGAGGCGACCTCGGTGGCGATCCGGACGGCGTCGGCGACGGGGAGCTGCTTCTCCCGGGTGAGCCGGCTCCGAAGCGACTCGCCCTCGACGAACGGCATGACGTAGAAGAGGTACCCGTCGGCCTCGCCGGAATCGAACAGCGGCAGGATGTGGGGGTGCTGGAGGTTGGCCGTGAGCTTGATCTCGGCGAGGAAGCGCTCGGCGCCGATCACGGCCGAGAGCTCGGGGCGCAGAAGCTTGAGCGCGACCTTGCGATCGTGCTTGAGGTCCTGGGCCAGGTAGACCGTCGCCATGCCGCCGGCGCCGATCTCGCTTTCGATCCGGTAGCGGTCGGCCAGCGCGGTCTGAAGCCGGCTGAGCAGCTCGGGCATGGCGGGTCTTTGTTGGGGGTGCCTACAAGATGGCCCCGCGCCGGCCGCAAGGCGAGGGCGGAAGTCATCGCCCGAGTGGCCCTCAGGGCTTCCAGGCTGGTGAGTTATCGGCCGCTGCGTTCCGGGTGAGGTTGGTCTGGCCGGACCCGTCCGCCGCATTCATCACGTAGATCTCCACGTTGCCGTCCCGGCCGCTCACGAATGCGATCTGGCTCCCGTCCGGTGACCAGCGGGCGAGAAAATCCTCGGCCGGGTTGTTGGTGAGATTGGTCTGCTCAGTCCCGTCCGCGTTCATGATATAGACTTCATCGTCGGTGGTGGAAAATCGCTCGAAGGCGATCTTGCTGCCATCGGGCGACCAGACGGGCCTGTTGTCGGTTCCTGTTGTGGTGAGTCTGGTCTGGTTCGATCCATCGGCGTCCATGACGTAAACCTGGAGTCTGTTGTCCGCTCGGTTGCTCACGAAGACGATCTTGCTGCCGTCTGGCGACCAGACGGGCAAGGCATCTCCGTACCCCGTGTTCACGGTGAGTCTGGTCGGGTTCGACCCGTCCGCGCCCATGACGTAGATTTCGCCGCCCGGCCCGTCCCGGTCGCTCACGAATGCGATCTTGCTGCCGTCCGGCGACCAGACCGGATTGTTGTTGGTTGCCGTGAGATCGGTGGTGAGCCCGGTCTGGTTCGCACCGTTCGCATCCATGACGTAAATCTGAGTGTTGTTGCCGTCCCGACTGGTCACGAACGCGATCTTGGCGCCGTCGGGCGACCAGACCGGCGGTCCATCGAATGCCGCGTTCCTGGTGAGATTGGTCTGGCCGGACCCGTCGCCGTTCATGAGGTAGATCTCGGAATTGCCGTCCCTGGCGCTCTCGAACGCGATCTTGCTGCCGTCGGGAGACCAGACGGGCGAGTCATCGAGTTTGCTGCTGAGCCTGGTCTGGGTCCCGCTGGCGTTCACGACCCAGATCTCCTGAGTGCCGCGGCGGAGCCCGGATCGCGTGAACGCGATCAGAGGCTGGAAGCGTGGCGAACGACGGGCGAAGGATGCCGAGTCACCTGGCGCGACCACCTGGTCCGCACAAGCTGCGACGAGGACGAGCAGTGAACCACTGACAGCAGCGGCTATCGCGGTAATCGGGCGCATGGCAACCTCCAGGAGTGAAAGAGCCGAATGGGTGTACTGGGAGATCGCAAACTGAAGGTCAAACCGGACACCCCAGATCACGGCCGAGAGTTCGGGCAACGGGTGACGAAGCTGCGACGCGCTCCCGCTCCGCTTGACTCGCGCTGCACCGCACCCCACGTTGCAGGGGAGAGAACACCGGCTCCTCCCCGAACCGCCGGCGCAGCGAGGTGCCCGCCATGTCAACCGTTGCCGTCCCCCGCCGCCCATCCGACCCCGCGCAGCTCGGCGCGCCGGCCCCCACCTCCGCTCCCCTGCTCGACGAGGCCGTCGCCCGCGTGCGCGAGGGTGCCACCCGCCTGCTCCGGCTTTCGCTCCACGACCGCATCGCCCTCGCCCGCTCGATGCAGGCCGGCTACCTGGCCATCGCCCGCGACAGCGTCCACGCCGCCTGCGCCGCCAAGGGCATCCCGCTCGACACGCCGCTCGAGGGCGAGGAGTGGACCCTCGGACCGTGGTTCGTGGTCCGCCACCTGCGCCTCGTGCAGCAGGCGCTGCAGTCGCTCGAGCGCACCGGCAACACCCGCGTCGGCGAGCTCGGCCGCACGGCCGACGGCCGGCTCACCGCGCAGGTCTTTCCGGCCGGCCCGATCGACGGCACGCTGTTCATGAAGCTCCGGGTGGATGTGCACGTCGCCGAGGGCGTCACCGCGCAGGGGATGGCGGCCTCACGCGCCGGCTTCTACAAGGGCAAGACTCACGACGGCCGGGTCGTGCTCGTCCTCGGCGGCGGCAACGTGAACGCCATCCCCTCGCTCGACGTGATCACCAAGATCTTCAACGAGGGCAAGGCCTGCGTCCTCAAGATGAACCCGGTGAACGCCTACCTCGGTCCCTACCTCGAGCGGGCCTACGCCGCCGCCATCCGCGCCGGCTACCTCGCCGTGGTCTACGGCGCCGCGGAGGA
>JBBRGH010000393.1:0-3263 GCA_038240915.1 Gemmatimonadales bacterium
CCACCGCCTGATTCGACGCGATCGCCTCGGCCCGGAACGGGGCCGCGCCCGCGGGCGGCTCCCCCCGGTCAGGCCGCCCGAGGGCGCCCCGGTAGGCGAGCGTGGCGCCACCCTCGGCCACCCGGTAGATCCGGAAGTCGCCCCAGTCGAGCAGCCGGTGAGCCAGCCGCTCGATCTGGTCGAACGATCCCTGCAGGGTGCGGTTGCTGGCGATGGCCACCTCCATCAGGTGGACCTTGTTCAGGTCCTCCGCCCCGATGGCCTCCTCCAGAATCCGCCGGGTCAGCACGCCGAGCACGCCCATCGCCAGCGCCACCGCCAGCCAGCCCAGCGGCGAGAGCGTTCGCAGCGCCGCCACCGAGGCCACCGAGGCGATCAGGGTCAACAGGTAGGAGATGATCTCCCAGCGGAGAATCAGGATCTTCTCGGCGTACTCGAGCTTGTCGCGGAGCAGGAGGGTGAAATAGAACAGCGACCGGGTGGTGAAGAAGTACATGCAGATCAGGATGGCGACCGGGGGCAGCAGGTCGAGCGAGAGCTCGGGGTGCCCGACGAACTTCATCACGGCCGCGTAGTAGCCGAAGGCCACCGCGAAGCCGAGCACCTCGCGCCCCGCATTGATGAAGCCGGCGCGGGGGAACTTCCGGAGCAGCGCCACGTCCGAGGCGAACACCCCGATCCAGAGCGCCAGCACCACCGGCGACGGGCCGACCGAGGCGGCGCCCACCAGCGCCGCCACCCCGGTCTGGGTCAGATAGGAGTATTTGCTGAGCCGGACCGGCGCCGAGCGCAGCAGCACCACCAGCACGAGCAGCACCAGGGTTGCCAGCGGCTGGTGGATCCAGCGAGTGTCGGCCGCGAGCGCCGCCAGCGTGAAGAGCCCGCCGCCCACCGCGAGCAGCTGGGCGTACCGGTCGACCAGAAGCTGCACCCGATCCTTCATTGGCCGCGGCCGGGGCGGGTATCGAGCGCGTCGCGCAGCGAGCGGAGAAACTCGGTCGCCGCGTCCACGCCCCGGGTCCCGAGGATCTCCACCAGCGCGCTGCCCACCACCACCCCGTCGGCCTGGCCCGCCACGGTCCGGGCCTGGGCCGGCGTCGAGATGCCGAACCCGACCGCCACGGGGAGCGGCGTGGCCTGCCGCACCTGCGCGATCGACTCGGCCAGTCCCTCCGCCAGCGCGGCCGTGGCGCCGGTGACGCCGAGCCGGGCCACCAGGTAGACGAAGCCTTCCGCCCCGGCCACCGCCGCGGCCAGCCGGTCCGGCCGGGTGGTGGGCGCGATCAGCCGGATCAGGTCGAGCGGGCTGGCATGGATGGCGGACTCGACCCCGGCATCGCTGCCGGCGGGCAGGTCCGTCAGCAGCACGCCGGCGACCCCGAGCGCGTCGGCGTCCCGGAGAAAGCGGTCGAGGCCGTAGCGGAGGATCGGGTTGAGATAGCTGAAGACGATCACCGGCCGGGTCAGCGCCGCGCGCTCGATCAGCGCCAGCGTGCCCCGCAGCGTCATGCCCTGGCGCAGGGCATCGAAGGTCGAGCGCTGGATGGTGGGCCCATCGGCCAGCGGATCGCTGAACGGGACCCCGACCTCGATGATATCGGCCACCTGGTCGGCGGCCCGCAGGGCGGCCAGGCTCGCGTCGGCCGAGGGATAGCCGGCGGTGAGATAGGGAATCAGCGCCGTTGCCTGGCGGGCCCGGAGCGCGGCCCAGGCCGGCGCCAGACGGGCCTCAGACAAAGTAGTCGCCAACCGTGAGCCCGTAGCGTTCAGGATTGGTCACCTTTACGATCGAGCGCCGGTAGGCGCCGGACTCGTCCTGCTCGGTGAGGCTCACCAGCGTGCCCGGCGGGGGCACCGACCCGCCATCGGGGTCCACCGCGATCCGCACCAAGGGCCGGTTGAGCTGCTGGCCCTCGGGATTGGGCGCCGCCACCAGCCCGATCTCGAACGTGTCGAGAATGACGCAGGTGCCCACCGGGTAGATGCCGATGAGGTTGATGAGGGCCTTCACCAGCACGGTGTCGTAGCCGCGCTTGGGGTTCTGCCACATCTCCCGGAGCACCTGGTCGGGCTCGATCGGCACCGTCTGGTAGCTTCGCCGGGTGGTGGCGGCGTCGAAGCCGTCGGCCACGGCGACGATCCGGGAGAAGATGCCCAGCGACCGGTCGCGGACGTGCCGGGGGTAGCCGGTGAGGTCGGTCTTCATGTGGTGCTCGTGGGCCACCAGAATGGTGCGGTACGGCAGCTCGTCGTGGGAGCGCATGGCGAAGAGGGTCAGCGCGCCGAGCCAGGGGTGGGCCTGCATGACCCGCCACTCGACCTCGTCGAGGCCGGTGGTCTTGTTGAGGATCTCCACCGGCACCCGGGCCTTGCCCACGTCGTGCAGCAGCGCGGTCATGCCGAGGTCGTACAGCTGCAGCCGGGTGAAGCCCAGCTTCTTGCCCAGCGCCACGGAAAAGATGCAGACGTTGACCGAGTGGGTGAAGGTGTACTCGTCGTAGTCGCGGATGGTGGTGAGCCCCACCAGCGAGGTCTCGTTGTTGAGCACCTGGTCCACGATCAGCTGCACCGCGCGCTTGACCCGCTTGACGCTGCTGGCCCGCCCCAGCCGCACGCCGGTGATCACGTCCTTGGTGACGGCGACGCCCTGGGAATAGATCCGCTTGGCCTGTTCCTTCGCCTGCTCCGCGTCGGGATCGTGCGCCTGGATCACGGCCCGCTCGACCTCGAGCCCGTGCACATCCGCGCCGGCGAGCCGCTCGAACAGCTCCTCGAAACGACCGTCGGGATCGTCGCGATCCACCAGGCTCAGCAGCAGGCTGAGGAAGATCTGCCACTCGCGCCGGTTGGCCGTCGAGTGCACCCGGAGCGCACCGACCGAGAAGGCCCGGAGCATGGTCAGGATGTGGCTGAACGAGGCGTAGTTGTCGAGCTCCAGTCGGAGGCGGGTGGAGTTGACGAAAATGAACTCGCCGGCCAGCCGGATCTCGATATCCGCCTCGACGGCGACGAGCGCGCGCGCCGCGGCGTCGAGATCATCGAGCGCATGCTGCACGGTGGCATTCTCGACTGGGTACAGCTTGAGGCTCCGGAGCGCCGTGTATAGCGCGAGCAGCAGGGTCCGCCCGCCCTGCCGAAGCCGGCCCTCCGACGCGCCGGCCGGGGTCGATTCGGTCGGCGTGGTCACGGGGCGCCCTCGCGGAGGGCGCGGCCGACGGCGTTCCGCACCACTAGGTCCTTGTCCTCGGCGGCGCGCTGCAGCA
>JBBRGH010000394.1:0-3256 GCA_038240915.1 Gemmatimonadales bacterium
CGATCGAGATCACGAATACCCGGAGCGCCTCGATCGAGGGCTCGTCCCGCGGAGTGAAGGGCACCCACATGGCGGGGTTCGAGTTCACCATTCCGTTCACCCTGTCGCGCTACTTCGGGCATCACGGCCAGGCGGCGCCCACCGCGGCCGCGACAACACCGGTGGCGGCGGGCGAGGCCACCGTCGTCCACGTAGCCGGCCTCGCGTTCGGGACCCGCGCGCTCCGGGTGCGCGCCGGCACCCGGGTGCGCTGGGTCAACGACGACCAGGTCCAGCACTCGGTGACCGCCGACGACGGCACCTTCGACTCGGGGCTGATCGAGCCGGGACAGAGCTTCGAGCGGACGTTCGACCGGCCGGGGGCGTTCACCTATCACTGCACCCCGCATCCGTTCATGAAGGCCCAGGTCGTCGTCGACCCCACCTGAGCCCCTGCTTCACCGCGCCTCCGTCCGCCGAGGCCGCCGTCTACTTCCCCGGCGGGGGGGGCTGGTTCCCCCGCTTCCGCGCCTCCGCCACCAGCCCGTCCGCCCGGACGTTGGCATCCCGGACGATCCCGGCCGCCTTCTCGTCCGACTGCTTCCGCAGCTGATCCGCGGCGGACTTGGCGCCGATCTGGAGTAGCGGATTGCCGCCCGCCTTGGCCGTGAGCGAATCGGCCTGCTGGTACCCTTCCTTCTTGACCTTGTCGGCCAGGCTCTGGGCCTGGGCCCGGATTCCGGCCGCCTGCTGCTCCGCCTCCGCCACCAGCCTGGCGGCGGCCGAGTCGACCTTCTGGGTCACCGCCTGGGTCACCGCCGTCTGCACTCCCCGGGTGACCGACGAGGCCAGGCTGCTCACGTCCGCCGTGACCGTCGGGCTCTTCACCGTGCCGCCGACCTTGAGCCCGAGCTGAATTTCGGGCGCCGCGGCCAGGTTCACGCCGGCGCCACCGGCTTTGGTCACCAGGCCCGCCACCGCCTCGTTGGCGCCGCCGCCCATCAGCGCCCGCGGCACTTTGAGGCCGAGGGCGTACTGCAGCGACTGATCGAGGCCGTTGGAGCCGCTCACATTCATCGTGGTCCCGGCCAGCTTGACGTCGAACGGCTTGACGAAGAGGCGGCCGTCCTTGATCTGAAACGCGGCCTTGATCGCGTTGAGCGTCGGGTTGTCGAGGAACCGGAGCTTGGTGACGTCCACCGCCTTCTCCAGCATCGGGAAGTCCTTCAGCTCCACCTCGGAGGTCAGCAGCGTACCGCCGCCGGTCAGGCCCGGGAACAGGGGCACCATGTTCTTCCCCAGCGCGCCGTTCACCCGCATATCGGTGGTCACGTTGCCGATGGCGTACTTGGCCACGGGCGCCAGCATCTGGACCGTGGTGAACGCCTGGAAGGCCGCCGGGATGTCCACCTTGGTCAGCTTGAGGCCCACGTCAAACGTCGGCTTGGCCACGTCGATGGTCTCGTAGTACCCGGTGACGCCGATCTGCCCGCCCAGCGTGTTCATCTGGAAGTTCTCCAGGGTGATCCGCTGGTCCTTCACCCGGAGCCGGCCGCGGGCGTTGTTCATCTTCAGCTTGTCGTACGTCAGCTCGGCCACGGTGGCGTCGAGCCCGAAATCGATCTTGGGCGGCACCGGGATCACCTCCAGGTCGCCCTCGCCGCTGCGCCACTCGTCCAGGTTGAAGTGATTGCTCCGGACCGTGGCGGTGCCCTTGAGGGTGTCGTCCCGCATCATGAAGCCGAGCAGGTTGTCGATCGAGCCGGAGGCCTGGATATCGCTGCTGCCGATGGCCCCGCTGAACGACTTGAGCTGGGCGCGCTGTGGCGCCAGCTGGAGCGAGGCCTGCCCGATGGCGAGCGGCTTGGGCAGGCTCGGTCCCTGGACGGTGAGGTTGGCCACGTCCACCGTGCCGCTGGCGCCGACCCGGTCGTACTGCTGCTTGTCGAGGTAGGACATCCGGGTCCGGACCGCCGCGTCGGCCGCGACGGTACCGGCAAGCTGGCTGATGCCTTCCAGCTTCATGGTCCGCCGGACATCGGCCAGGTCCACCTTGCCCTTGATCCGCGCGTCCACGTCGGGATCGGACAGCGGAGTCCGGAGCAGCAGCGTCGCGTTGACCGGGTTACGCCCGATCAGCAGATGGAACTTCCGCAGGTTCACCACGGTGCTGTCGGCGCTGCCGCCGGCGTTGGTGAGCGAGAGATCCATCGCGATGTCCCGCGCCGGCAGGGGGAGATCGGGATACTGGAAGGCGGCATCGGCCACCTTCGCGTTGAGGGCGAACGAGGGAAAGGCGCGGTCCCCGTACTCGCCCTTGACCCGGCCGTCCACGGCGAAGGTGCCGGCGGTCTTCACCTTGCCGAAGTCGTGGGCGTACACCGCCGGCACCAGCGAGAGGATACTCCGGAAGTTGGTGCTCGGCGCCTTGAAGGCGAGGTCGAGCAGCATGTTCTTGCCGGCGGCGGCGGCCGAGCCGGAGACGCCGAGCTTGAGATCGTTGAGCCGGAGCTCGGTCTGCTTCAGGGTGTAGGCCTTCCTCGCCAGGTCGGCCTGGACGTCGGCGGTGAGGCCGAGGGCCACCCGGTTGAGATAGGGGATGCCGGCGAAGGTGACGCTGACCGTGTCGGCGTCGGCCTTGGTCTGGATCGCCACCTGGGTCTGACTGAAGTCGCCCGAGAGGGTCTGGTTGAACCCAGCCAGCGCCGCCTGGAGCTTGGCGTGGCGATCGTCGAGGGTGACGGCGGCATCGCTGATGGCGAACCGGCGGAGGCTGATGGCCAGCGGCTTGGCGGCCGCCTGGGGCTGCGCGGCCTCCGGCGTCTTCCTGGTGATGTCCCAGTTGGCGCTGCCGTCCTCGAGCGCCAGCAGCCGGAGCCGCGGCTGGTCGAGCTCGATGGCCCGGACCACCACCGGCCGGCCGGCGGTGACGCTGCCGAGCACGCTGGCGAGGTCGAGCGTGACCCCGAGGTGGCGGACCTTGGCCAGCGTGTCACCCTGGAACTTGTCCACGCCGACGGCGGTGAGGTCGTCGAGCGTGAGGGTGAGGTTGGGGCAGTGGCGGAAGAAGGAGAGCCCGACGTCGCGCCAGTCCACCCGGGCGTTCAGGTTCTGGTTGACCGCCGTCTTGACCCGGGCGGCGATCCGGTCGCGGAAGAGGAGGGGCAGGACGAAGAGTAGCGCCAGGATCGCGAGGAGCACCGCCCCGGTGATGGCCAGGACGCGGGTGGGACGTTTCATAGGGTCTTTCTATCTCCCAAATAGTCACCCTGAGCGA
>JBBRGH010000395.1:0-3255 GCA_038240915.1 Gemmatimonadales bacterium
GCCGCGGCCCGCTTCATCGACGCCCACGAGGAGCGTCTCGTGCGCCCAGGCCGCCCGTTCCCGTTGGAGCGAGGGGCGACGGGCCACGGCTCAGGTCTCGCGCTTCTCCCGGATGCGCGCCGCCTTGCCGCTCAGCGCGCGGAGGTAGTAGAGCTTGGCCCGGCGGACCCGGCCGCGGCGCACCAACTCGAGGGTGGCGATCGTGGGGCTGTGGATCGGGAACATCCGCTCGACGCCGACGCCGGCCGAGACCTTCCGGACGGTGAAGTTCTCGCTGATGCCCCCGCCCCGCTTGGAAATGACGACGCCCTCGAACGCCTGGAGCCGCTCCTTGTCGCCCTCGCGGACGCGGACCATCACCTTGACGGTGTCGCCCGGCTCGAATGCAGGAATGTCCGTGCGCAAGCCCTCACGGGCCACTTCTGCCAACCGCTCCATCGTCGCATCCTCCGCGCCCTGCGGCGCCTGGGTAGATCGTGTGAACCCCTGCCTGCCACCACTCCGTCAGCCGTGCCGCTCCCACAGGTCCGGCCGCCGCTCCCGGGTCAGCCGTTCCGCCTCCGCCTGCCGCCAGGCCTCGATTCGCGCATGATCGCCGGACCGAAGCACCTCGGGCACCGCCAGGCCGCGATACTCCGGCGGCCGGGTGAAGCTCGGCGGGCTCAGCAGTCCCTCGTAGTGCGAATCGCCGCTGGCGCTCTCGTGATCGCCGAGCGCCCCCGGCAGCAGCCGCACCACCGCGTCCAGCACGCAAATCGCCGCGGGCTCGCCGCCGGAGAGGACGAAATCGCCGACCGACAGCTCCTCGGCCCCGAGCCCTTCCGCCACCCGCTGGTCCACGTCCTTGTAGTGGCCGCAGAGCAGCGTGAGCCGGCCGCCGAGCGAGAACCGCACCGCGTCGTCGTGCCCGAACCGGCGGCCCCGCGCCGAGAGCAGCACCACCGCCCCCACCGGCCCGAGGCTCTCGACCGCCTCGAAGAACGGCTCCGGCTTGAGCACCATTCCCGCACCGCCGCCGTAGACGTAGTCGTCCACGGTGTAGTGCCGGTCGTGGGTGAAGTCCCGCAGCTGCACCAGATGGAACTGCACCAGCCCGGCCGCCGCGGCCCGTCCCGGGATACTGACGGCCGTGAACGGGGCGACGACCTCGGGAAACAGGGTGACCACGTCGATCGTCAGCACTACTCGATCAGCCCCTCCGGCGGCGTCACCACCAGCCGGCGTCCCGCCCGGTCCACCTGGCGCACGAACTCCTTCTTGTACGGCAGCAGGAACTCCCGCCTGGGGCCCTGCACCTCGATCATCAGTCCCGACGGCAACTCGTACACCGCGCTCACCAGGCCGAGCGGGGTCTCGTCGGGCAGCCGCACCGCGAAGCCGTCGAGCTCGTGGAGGTAGACCTCGTCGCCTTCAGGCGGGGCCAGCTCCTCGGCCGGGACCGCCAGGAACAGTCCCCGCCACGGGTCGATCGCCTCGCGCCGGTCGGCACCGGCGAACTTGATCAGCCACTCACGGTGATACGAGCGGCTCCGCTCGATCGTCACCGGCCCCGCCACCGGGGTTCCGTCCAGTCCCACCAGCCACACCGCCCGCCCGGGCGCGAACACCGCGTCAGGGGCGTCGGTGATCGGAAACAGCGTCAGGTCGCCCTTCAGGCCGTGCGGCTTCCGGAGCCGGCCCACCACCATGTGGCGGGCGTCGGCGGCCATCAAACCGTGGCGGCCTTGAACACCCCGGCCTGCTTGAGGAGCGACTGCACCGTGTCCGACGGCGTGGCGCCCTGCGAGATCCACTGGCGCGCCTTGTCGGCGTCCACCTGGATCTTCTCGGCGGTGGTGGTGCCCTTGGGGTTGTACGTCCCGATGATCTCGATGAAGCGGCCGTCCCGCGGCGCTTCCTGGTCGGCGATCACGATCCGGTACAACGGGAGCTTCTTGCGGCCGACGCGACGCAGGCGAATCCGAGTTGCCATGTCCGTTCCTGGGGTGTGCGGGTTAACAGGGGAAAGGGCCACGGCCAAAGGGGAGCTTCATGCCCTTCCCCCCGGTCTTTCCCACGCTCTTCATGACCTTCTGCATCTGCTTGAACTGCGCCAGCAGCGTGTTCACTTCCTGGACCGTGCGTCCGCTGCCCTTGGCGATCCGGAGCCGCCGGTTGCCGTTGATCAGGTCCGGGCTGGAGCGCTCCTTGGCCGTCATCGAGAGCACGATCGCTTCCACGTGCTTGAGCTTCTTGTCGTCGATCTTGGCCGCCTGCAGCATGGCCGGGTTCATCCCCGGCAGCATGCCGAGGACGTTCTTGAGCGGCCCCATCTTCTGCATCTGCCGCATGGCGTTGAGGAAGTCCTCGAGGTCCATCCCCTTCTTCGAGGTGACCTTCTTCGCCAGCCGCTCGGCTTCCTTCTCGTCGACCGCGCCCTGGGCCTTCTCGACCAGCGTGAGGATGTCGCCCTGCTGGAGGATCCGCCCGGCCAGCCGGTCGGGGTAGAACGGCTCGAGCGCCTCGAGCTTTTCGCCGACGCCGATGTACTTGATCGGCGCGTGGGTGACGCCGTAGATCGAGAGCGCCGCGCCGCCGCGGGCATCGCCGTCCATCTTGGTCAGGATGACGCCGGTGATGCCGATGGCGTCGTGAAAACCCTTGGCGATCCTGACCGCATCCTGGCCCGTCATGCCGTCGGCCACCAGCAGGATTTCGTGCGGCGAGACGGCGGCCTTGAGCTGTTTCAGCTCGTTCATCATCTCGTCGTCGATCTGCAGACGGCCGGCGGTGTCGACGATGACCGTGCGACCCCGGGCCTTGCCCGCCGCGACGATCCCCTCGCGGACGATCTTGACGACGTCAGTGGAGCCCGCCTCACCGTACACGCCGACGTCCACCTGGCGACCGAGCGTCTGGAGCTGCTCGACGGCGGCGGGACGGTAGACGTCGGCCGCGACGAGGAATGGCGCCTTCTGCTCCAGCTTGAGCCGCCTGGCCAGCTTGCCGGCGGTGGTGGTCTTGCCCGATCCCTGCAACCCGACCAGCATCACGATGGTTGGTGGGACCGTGGCGTGCACCAGCGGCGCCTGCTTTTCGCCGAGCAATACCACGAGCTCGTCGTAGACGATCTTGACGAGCTGGTGTCCGGGTCGGACTTCCTTAAGCGAGGTAACGCCAACCGCTTTGGCCTGCACCCGCTCGAGAAACAAACGCGTCAGATCGAAGCTGACGTCGGCCTCGAGCAGGATCCGGCGGATCTCCCGGAGTCCCTCT
>JBBRGH010000396.1:0-3203 GCA_038240915.1 Gemmatimonadales bacterium
CGCCCTCCTCGACGGAGGCGCCGGCACGCTCACCGACGTGCGGGGTGAGCACGACGCCGGAGACCGGCGCGCGGACCGTAGTCAGCGCCAGCTCCTGATCCAGGATCGCCACTTCCCGCTGCAGCGCGTCGGCCCTGCCGCGCTGGAGCCGCTCCTCGGCTGCGTCGCCTCGGGCCGCCGCCTGCGCGGCCCGCCGTTGCGCGGTGGCCGTCTCGGCGGCCGTCGCCTCCCGATCCGCGGCGAGGCGGGTGGCCCGAAGCGACGCCAACGGCGCGCCTCGCGCCACCAGTGCTCCCTCGCCCACCAGCACGCGCTCGACCACCCCCGGCACCAGCGCCCGTACCGGGGCGAGCGACATCGCTCGGAATGTCGGCTCGGACCCGGATACCCGAAGCGGCCAGCGGATCAGCGTCAGTGCCGCGAGCAGCACCAGCCCCACGCCGGTGTAGAGCTGGACCCGCCGCCTGGGCAGCGCCAGCAGCGCCTGCTTCTTCGCCGCGATGGCGCCGATGGCATCCACCATCGGCACCTGGTTGTACAGCTGGGCGTTGCGCAGCGCGACGGCGGTCTGATTGGCCAGGATCATCAGCAGCCCGCGCTGATTTTCGGTGGCGAGGTCCGGTGCCCGGGACTCGAAGACCAGCACGCCCAGGATTCCCTCCTCGTCCTTCAGGGCGAGGTAGAGCCCGCTCTCGACGCCGTCGGTCTCCAGGTCGGGGCCGAAGATGGTCACGAACATCCGTTCGGCATCCGACCCGGGCGCGGAGCGCTCGATCAGATACAGGGTGTCGCCCCGCCCGGCCGCCCACTCGGTCCGCGCCACCAGGTCCTGCAGCCGCGGATCCTTGGGATCGACCTTCTCCTCGCCGGCCACCGCGCGGATCTCGCACTTGCCCTTCTCGTACAGGGCCACGGCGGCGCGGTCGAACGGCAGGGCGCGCGAAGCCAGGTTCACCACCGAGTGGAGCACCCGGTCGAGGTCGAGGGTGGCGGTAATCTCCCGGCTGATGTCGAGCAGCAGGGCGAAGTCGCCGGCCCGCTTCTCGGCGGCGTGGAGCTGGGCGTTCCGGAGGGCGATGGCGGCCACCGCGGCGAGGCCCTCGAGCACCTCCCGGTCCCGCTGGTCGAAGATGCCGTCGCCGGTGACCTTGTTGGTGACCTGGATGGCCCCGACCGTGACGCCGCCCGCCACCATCGCGGTGGCCATCACGTTGGGGTCCTCCGCGGCGCGGGTGACCATGGTGGTCTGCTGCTGCGGGGCCGCATCGAAGCCGGTGCCGATCGGTACCTCGGCGCCGACCAGCCGCTCGCCATTGCCGCCCACGGCGATGCGGCAGCGGAGCAACTCGCCGTCCGCCAGCCAGATCGAGCCGCCCTCCGCGCCCAGCGCGGCCAGCACCCGATTGAACACGGTCGGCAACAGCTCCTCGAAATCGAGGGACGCGCTGAACTCGAGGCTGATCGACTGCAGCAGGCGCAGTCGCTCGACCTCCTCGCGGAGCTCGTCGGCGGTCGTGGTCGGGGCGCTCATGGCTGGTGGCGTGATCCGTCTAAACGACGAGCTCCGGCTGCCCATACGGGAAGCCGGAGCTCGGGTCGGCGCCCCGGATGGGGGCGCCGGAGAATGCGATGATGCCTTAGAAGGCCTTCATCGGCGCGATCTTCTCTTCGAGCTCTTCGATGCCCAGCTCGACGTCCTTCGCCGGCACGGGCTTCTTCGGCTGCTGTTCGGGGGCCTTCGTCCGGGACTGCTCGTCGTGCTTGCTCATGATAGCGCTCGTTTCAGAGAAGGGCGAGATGTCGAAATCAGGAACACCGGTTCAGGGGGCAACCACCCGCCGGCTTACTTGTGGGGGAGGATCTTGGCCGGGGCGATACGCGCCTCGAGCTCTTCCACCGAGAACTCCACCGCTTCGGCATCCTTGCCCGTGGTCGAGCGAATGTTGGCCTTCTGCTCGGGGGTCAGCTCGATCCGGATCTGGTCCTTGCTCGACATGGGAGACTCCTGGGGTTGGGGTACTGACGGTCGGCCCGACTGCTTGGATGGCAACCTAGAAGGAGACCGTGAAAACACCGTGATTGCCTACTTGCCGCCCCCGGAATCGGCGGTACGTTGAACCTGTCCCCGCCAGAGAGTCCGGCCCTGTCCGCTTTCAAACTGACCCTGTTCGGCACCCCTGGCCTCGCCACGGGCGACGGGCGCCCGGTAAGCCCGGCGCTTGGAGCCAAGCCGTTGGCGTTGCTGGCGTTCCTGACCCTGGAGCAGCGGGGGCACAGCCGGGAGATGTTGGCGGGGCTGCTGTGGGGTGAGTCGCCCGAGGCAGAGGCCCGGGCCTCGCTCCGCCAGGCCCTCAAGCACCTCCGGGACGCGATCGGCGATCACCTGCGGGCGGACCGGGCGGTGGTCGAGCTGGCGGACCCGCCGGGGTGCGACGTGCTCGAGTTCCAGGTGGCGGCGGACCTCGATCCGGGGCTGGCCGCGAGGTTCGACGTCGGCCGCTTCCTTCAGGGCTTCTCCATCCGGCACGCGCCCCACTTCGAGGAGTGGGTGGCCGCCACCCGGAGGGACCTCCTCCGCCGCCGGCACCTGATCCTCGGCCGCCTGGCCCGGGAGGCGATGGCCCAGTGGCGCTGGCGCGACGCGGTGGACTTCGCCGATCGCTGGCTGGCGGGCGACCCGGTTTCGGACGAGGCGGCCCAACTGGGGGTCGAGGCCCGCTTCCTCTCGGGAAACCGCTCGGCGGCGCTGGCCCGGTACGCCGAGTTCCGGGCCGCGTTGGCCGCCGAGGCCGGCTGCGAGCCCAGCCGCACGCTTCAGGCGCTGGTCCAGCGGATCGAGGCCGATCGCGCCACCCGGGACACTCGCCCGATCACCGACGAGTGGTACGCCTACGCGCCCTCGTTCGAGGCCAGCCTGGTGGGCCGCGAGGTCCAGTGGAAGGCGCTCACCTCGGCCTGGAAGCGGGTCAGCCGAGGGAACGGCCGGATCCTCCTGGTCGAAGGCGAGTCCGGGGTGGGCAAGAGCCGGCTGGCCGATGAATTTCTCCGCTGGGTGGTGGCGGAGGGGGGCACGGTGCTCCGGGGGCGAAGCTATGACCGCCGGGCGGGCGTGCCCTACGAGCCGGTGGTCGAGGCGCTCCGAGGGGCGCTGGCGGCTCCGGGCCTGGCCGGCACCGCGCCCGAATGGCTGGTCGAGGTGGCGC